>CAUYZR010000040.1:0-11244 GCA_963577905.1 Candidatus Thalassarchaeaceae archaeon | reverse complement strand
CAGTTAGGGGATCAAGATGTAAAAATGCTTAATCCCATTTTTACCCGTTTTGAGGGCATGCCGGAGAGGCATCTGACATTTTTCTTGAAGGATCCTTCCAATAACATATTAGAATTCAAATTTTATCATAATTCAGAGATGATGCATTAGACATGTCAAAGACCAAAGTAGTTATCACAGGTGCAGGAGGGGGTGGAGCTAACAATATAATTACAACGATTAAGGAAAGAGAAGAATATTTCTTGATTGGTTTTGATATCTCTGAATATAAGGTAGCCAGAGCGAATGTTGACCGTCGTTTTGTTGTCCCTCCCGCTTTGGCTCCTGATTACGAGGAAATAATATCCCGTATTATAATAGAACAGAAACCGGCTTTGATAATTCCCACTAATGATCCTGAGGTCGAGAAATTATCAGAGATTAGAGAAAGGTTGGACACCCAACTTTTTTTCCCGGATCATGAAACGGTGGCGTTATGTCTGAACAAATGGAATTTCTATAATTTTGCAGTAGAAAACGGAATTCGTATGGCCGAGACTTACCATGTGGAAAATCTGGATGATGTGGATGACATTTTTTCAAGATTCAGTTCCGATCTACTTTGGTGTCGTGCCATTAAGGGTGCAGGTTCCAAGGGGGCGACTAAAGTTAAGGATGCTGAGCAGGCTAGATGGTGGATCAAGTATTGGAATGAGATGCGTGGAATGCAAATTTCAGATTTTACAATCTCGGAATTTCTTCCAGGTCGGGATTTCGCTTGCCAGAGCACTTGGAAAAATGGCAAACTCATATTGATGAAAGCAGCAGAGCGCCTTTCCTACATTGAGGCAGCATCGAGACCTAGTAACATGTCATCTTCACCTGAACTGGCCAAGACAGTTTATGACAAGGAACTCTTTGATTTCTGCATTGATATTATTGGGAAGCTTTCTGGAGGGCGAGCTCACGGTAATTATGATGTTGATATCAAAATGAACTCACGAAACGAATATTGTGTTACGGAAATAAACATCGGCCGTTTCTTCATGATTACGAATCTTTTCAATCTTTCAGGTAAATATTCCATGATTGACACTTACTTGAAGTTGGCTACAGGTGAGGATCCCGAGATTGAGGATCCCTTTGATTTCTCGGAGAAGTATCTGATTCGCTCTTTGGACACATTACCAACGGTCTTGTCCCCAGATGAGATAACTAGACGCCTTCAAGATTAGTTTTCTTCACAAATTGATAGAGTGATTCCAATCTTTCCTCGCAATATTCCCAGTTATGTGTTTTCTCGGCCAATTTTCTTGCCCGTTTACCCATCTCTGTGCATTTCTGCTGGTCGAACATCATTTTCATTATTGCAGCTTTGAGACGATCCCATTGACCCCACTCAAAGGTTACTCCAATCCCTTCTCTTTCGACAAATTGCCCCATCAAAAGTTCTTTACAGGTTATTATTGGAACTCCTGCCGCCATCGCCTCAAAAAGTTTGTTAGGAGCGCTCAAGCGATTGTTTATGTTCGCTGGGTCCAGGGCCATCAGGACTGCATCACATTCAATCGTCTGCAAAGGAACATTGTCGGGATGGATTGATCCCATATAGTTCACATTATTCATTTTCCTTTCTATTCTCTTGAGTGTAGGGACTAGGGTACCAAACCCTCCAATATCAAACTGGACGCCTTTCATCTGGTTGACAGTCAATGCAGTTTCAATTATCCCTCGGGAAGGATGTTTTTCCAAGACTCCGATATACAGGATGCGGAAATTTTCTCCCCTCTTTCGGTTCTCTATCTTTCTCAAGGGATAGGTTTCGAGTCGTTTGACATTTCCAATCCGGGTTAGCTTTGAATTCATAAAATCCCGGTGTGCCATATTCATAACTGCAGTTGCCTCTTCTTCAGTCGCTGCAAAAGGTGCCTTGATTCCAGATTCAAGCATGTTCTTGATTCTAGCGTAATTTGCGGGCCCTGCAGATATTATGCCTTTACAATGTTCCAGTAGCTTAGCCTCAAGCATGTGCAGTCCGTTGGCAATCGTATTTGAAACGGCCCCTTTTACCAAACCCGGATAGTTCTCATGACAATCATAGACCAGAGGCCTCTCTAATATTTTTGAAGTGAACACACCACCAAGCAGGGTATCCAGATCGTGATAGTGAAGAATAATGTCCTTTTCAAGTTTATGGAATGCCAGAATCTGCCACGTACTCCACCAAAGGAATCCAGGTAATTTCCTAGCAAAGACAAAGGGGTTATTCAATGCACATTTTTCTTGATAACGCCATGTAGTTCCCCATTCAGTAGTGGTCGTGGTCTCGAACATTCCTGTCCGGTCCCATGCAAGCAGGATTACTCGATGACCCAATTTAGTTAGACTTTTGGCAGTGTCAGCTACAACTGGTTCTGCGATGCCGCCTGTGGTCAGGCGTGTCCTGACCATAATCACTAGTGACATTGTAGCTTAAGGAAACTGTGGATAAATACAATCTCCGCTCATCGCAGAAGTTTTAAAGCATACTTTAGTGAGCTCACATTAGTGCCGCTGTAGCTCAGCAGGTCAGAGCATCCGGCTGTTAACCGGACGGTCATCGGTTCGAATCCGATCAGCGGCGCCACCGGGCCCGTAGCTTAGTCTGGTGGAGCTCCCGGCTCATAACCGGGCGGTCGTCGGTTCAAATCCGGCCGGGCCCACCACTTAACTTCTGGAATCGCTCTTCAATCTCTGGTTTTGAGAGGTTCATTATCCGGGTAGTTCCGAATCCTTCTACAGTTATCGAGGCCACTGCAGCTCCATAATTCATAGCTACAATTAGACTGTCTTTGTTCAGCGTTTCTACATTTGTCAGATATCCCATTGTTGCCCCTGCAAAGCTGTCCCCAGCTCCCGTTGGATCTACAAATTTCTTGACCGCAAATGCAGGTAGATGTGAAACCGAGTCTTCGGTGTACAATGAGGCCCCCTGTTCACCTTTTTTGATAATGACATATCTGGGTCCTTTACCTAACAATCCCTGAGCCGCTTCATCCAGGTTTTCCGAATTTGAGTAAAGTTGTGCTTCAGCATCATTAATGAACAGAATGTCAACCTGTGAAACAACATCATCCAGAGTCTCTTTAGCAATGTCAATCCATAGATTCATCGTGTCCATAGCGATTATTTCGGCATCCATCTGTTCCAATACTCTTTTTTGGATATGGGGGTCATTGTTGCACAATAGCAACGACCTAGCCTTACGATGTTCTTTTTCTATTTCCCAGTCATAATGTTCGTTTATCTGAAAGTCGGTTTCGTGAGTGATTGCTTGTGCCATATCTCCTTTGTATTCTCCCGACCAATGGAAAGTGGGATATTCCAGTTTCTTGACTGATTTGATATCGATACCCTTAGCTTCTATTTTATCAATAAAGTCGACTGGAAAATCATAACCTATTGCCGCAACCAATGCAGTTTCAGTAAAAAGGTTAGATGCAATGCTGGAGTAGATCCCAGCCCCTCCCACTACACCTTTACCACTTTCATGGGGTGTTTTCAGGTCATCCAAGGCCAAAACGCCTGCCACGATTAGTTTTGAGGCCACGTTTTTACTCAGGAGGACTGGCTTTAAATCCCAACCACTGTGCGCGAATAATGGCGACCTCTCGCAAAATAGCATTACTTTTCGCTGCTGAGAATATCAATGCCATAATCGGTTGGGTTGCTCTGTTATTTGTAGCCCGGAAAATGGGAGCGTCAGCTCTTGGTGAGTTCAGCTATGCCCTCAGTTTAGTCGGTGGCTTCACTTTTCTGGCTTTTTTTGGTTTTCGCATGGCCCATGTTAAGAGGATTAGTGAAGGCCTTGATCTTGGAAAGTGTATTGGCACGTTTCTCTCCGTAAGATTGGTTCTTATCTCCTTTATGCTTATGGTCTTTGCCTCTTGCTATTGGTTCTGGACCGTCTATCTGGATAAGCAGATATATGATATCCAAACCCCAGGTCTGCTGCTTACAATTGTTCTGTACTACATCGTATTCCTAGCCTTGGGTGTGATGACTGCCACATTCAGCGGTCTAGAGCAAAGCGCTAGAGTTGCAATTCCGAATATTATAGGAACATCCCTTCGTTCATTTCTTTTCATAGCCACAGCATTGATGGGCTGGGGTGTAATCTGGCTTGCCCGTTCTTATCTCGTGGGCATCATAGTAATATCGCTTCTTTCCCTTTGGTATTTCCGGGACTACCCAATATCCAAGCCAGACAAGGCAACGTTCAATTCATATAAATCATATGCCCTGCCGGTGGCGGCAGCTTCGATTTTCGTTATCTTCAGGCAGCATTTCGATAAAATCTTTATTGGAATATTCTGGACTGAAACTCAAGTCGGCCTTTATTTTGCCGTTCAACGTATAGCAATTTTCATAGGAATTCTGGCCTTGGCTGTAGAGGAAATGCTTCTTCCAGCTATTTCCAAACTTCATGCCTCCCGAAAGAATCAGGAACTCCGCTATCTTGTTCACGATGCTGAACGATACATTGGTATGCTGATCGTACCGGTAGTAGCTATGACGGTTGTTTGGTCCCGTGAGATCATAGAGGTTTTTATCAGCCGAGAATTCTTGCCAGCCAGCACGATCTTGCAGTTACTGGCCCTGGCAGCTCTAGTTCGAGTCACAAACAGACCGTGGTCAATTGCACTGAGAGGTTCCAATCGCCCTGACTTGACCTCCATAGTCAGTATCCTTACAGGTTTACTCAACATTATACTAATGTTGGCCTTGGTTCCAAGGAGTATCCCTCATCTGGGCCTCAAGGATTTGCCAGGAATGGGGGGCGAAGGGGCAGCCATTGCAATCCTGATATCTGATATTTTCCTGGGCATTTCGCTCAGAATCTTGTGTTATCTACACCTCAATCTGCTGCCGCGGCCAATTTTTCTCCTCCAGCTTTCCGTTGCAATTTTAGTAGGTCTCCTGATGTGGCAGATACAGTCCAATATTCCAGTTGACAGATGGTATGAACTTTTCCTATTTTCGGCATTTGGAGGTTTCCTGTTCCTTTTTGTTCTTGCCGCCCTCGGTGGTTTTACCTACAAAGATTTCCGATTTTACTGGGATGCCCTGAATCCGAAAGAAATGACCACCTACATTGGTGAGGAACTCAAGAGAAACTGATGCTGTTCACAATTGCCCTGGTTTTTCTCCTAGTCATTGGGGTTGCATTATTGTTCGCCTATCAGAAGATCTACAACCCTGGCAAACTCTGTAGTGTGTGTTACCGTGTAGTCCCTGAACAGGCCCCTCAATGTCCATTCTGTGATTCAGATATTGACTGGGAGAACTAATTCCGATCCCGTGAGTCTGCAATTATCTTTAATGCGATTCCAGTCGCACAACCGGCTATAAGTCCGGTGATTACTCTTTTGGTGTTAGTGGATTCATAGTCCGTCAGAAGTTGTACTGTTCCATCAATACCAATGGGTACCAAAGACAGCAATATCAGAGGCAGAGTCAATTCAATCCTTCTTCCCAAAGCATAGGTAAAACCAATCGTCAGGCCTGCAAAGATACCCACATCCCTCGTACAGAAGGGCATTTGATTCTGATTGTAGGAATAAGAACGTTCTAATTTTTGGTGACAGTTAACGTCCCCGAGGTAATATATCAGTCTGGAAACCGGATTCATCTGTTCAATGACATCCCGGTTGTCATAGCCTCCTACAACCCCGCTAAGATCTTCCGCATGTCCTTCGGGAACCATGACTGGTCCGCTCAGGATCAGAAATGTCCAGCCCCAAAGTATCACTAGGAAGGTCTTGTTCCATTTCCCCAATAGGTCCCATTTCCTTCTTACTTCCCACGATGACATCTATCCCTGTGTTTCGAACCTTTCTCTATCAACCAACAACAATGAGAGGGCAACCACAGATAGGACACTACCAATTAGGAATCCATAACTCAGGACACCAAATAAGCATCCCAGGACGGCTATTCTGAAATTCTGATGGAGGAGAGCGGCTGAACTGCCTATCAAGGCTACTATCGAGGCAATCATAAATATGGGGGCCAGAGCATAATTCGGTGGCCAGGGCTTTGCAACGTTTTTTCGATAATCATAGTTTGTTTGTTCTCCCCCCTCATTCATTTCGATCTCCATGATATTAGTTCCATCTGCCCTGATATTCATCCAGACGACAACAGTTCCATATTCCTCCATAACAAAATTTAATTTGGCTTCATCTCCGGTTAAATCATACAGGTAATATTTACCTTGCAAATTGGTATAGGTTTTTTTGTCACCAACTTCGACTTTGACTCCTTCCAGGGAGTTCCCATATTCATCAATTACAGTACCATGGACTGAGGATAATCCCTCATTGTCCCATTGGGTCTCTTGATCACTCCATTTCAGTCCATAGGCTATACCTGACAAGATTCCCAATACAAAAACAATTGAGAGTAATACGCCAGCCCACTGGGATGGCGTTTTTGGTTTCTCTCCCAGGTTATTCAGATTGTCCCAGTTGTAAGCGTCTTTGAGATTGGTAAAGACCGCTGAAACTGCGGTTTTCCTCTTAAATTCCGAACCAGTAGGGTCTTTGGTTTCCTTGTGCCTTTTCCTAGTTGCGGCCCATTTCTTTATTTCGGTTCTCAACCATTGCTTTGCTTCATTGGTGAATTTGAATTTTTTACGAATATAGCTTACGGTACGCTTTTCGATGTTCGTATAGTCGTCATAATCTTTAATTTTAAGGAATAGTTCCTTACTTCCTTCCAATTTTATTTCTTCTTCCTTTTCCGTTAACTTCTGAGCTATTTCAATCAGTTCTCGATCATACTTCTTATCTTCGATCTCCATAAAAATTCCGGCATCTTCATCCTCGGCAGTTCCGGTCTTTTCTTTGACGTAGTCACTTATTCCCTTGGTCACCTTGGTTATGCTTTGTTTTATATCAGCTACAAAGGTTGTTTTCTCGACAGTAAATGAGGAGTCGCACATGGGGCATGTGATCCCCTGCCCTTCCTTCTTTGCCGTATTGAAAACATTGTAGCATGTTGTGCAGCGCACCTTTGCCTCGGACATTGTCCTGCACTCAACCGCCTGTTAAATAAACCTGATGATTGGGTGATTATGGAATGGTGGTTAGCTGTGCTTCTGGGCATCCTGCAAGGCGTAACCGAATGGCTTCCGGTCAGCAGTAGCGGCCACCTAGCAATCTTCCAATTTTATTTCGAGGAAGAACCTCCCATTCTATTCGACATAATATTGCACTTGGGTTCCCTTTGCGTGATTCTGTACATAATGCGGGACGAGATCTGCCAGGTTGTGGAGGCCGTTCCAAGTTTTGTCACAAAGTTCCAGAGTGATAATCTAAGAGGCAATGAAAGAATGATAGCCATGATCATTGTAGCGTCATTTCCAACGGCCATAATCGGTTTTACCTTTGATAGTACAATAATAGGTGATTTCTACTCGGAAATGCATCTGGTCGGAGGTTGTCTGATATTCACAGGTATTCTGGTCTGGTTCAGCAAGGACTATGATGGAGATAAGAAAATAGATGATTTTCCCATCAAGAATGCACTAGTGATTGGATTTTTCCAGGGGTTGGCCATTCTGCCCGGTGTTTCCCGTTCGGGTTCCACAATTGCAATCTCCAAGATATTAGGGATGGATCCCGTCAAGGCCGCCCGATTCTCCTTCCTCTTGTTCATACCTGCAATCATGGGTGCGACCCTCCTAAAGATTGGAGAGATTGATGAGACCCTAACCGAGGTCGGAGCTTTACCATTGGTCCTGGGTTTCCTTACTTCAGTAGTGACCAGTTATTTCGCAGTCAATGCCCTTCTGGAATTGATAAGGCAACAGAAATTCCACTATTTCACACCTTATTGTCTGGCCCTTGGTCTAATCCTGATATTTGATAGCCTAAACTAGTCTCTCGCTTTCTACTTTTAGGGCATAATCACCCGAGTAGGCAATTGAGCCTATACCTTCGAGTCCGGAGCCAGAGATCACGACTGTCCAAATCCCATAGATCGATGGAAGCAGATACGGCCTTTCGGTAATTCCGTTATTCCAGGTTACCATTTCGTAACCTTCACCATGCTCTCCCCCATTAGGGTCCCTGATGCTGATGTCCAGAGTTCCCGCTGGTCCTTCTCCAGGGTCACTACCGCCGGCAATATCATAATTCACGCTCAAGAGCAACATTACGAATCTGGCATTCCATTCACTTTCAATCATAAAAGTATGCTCATATTTTTCCCAGGAAAGGTTTTGGGCGGTCTGCTGAAATTGCAAAGGATTCGTCAGCATGTCCTCGATAGCCTTCATGAGTGTTCCATCATTCTGGTCCGGATCTGGTGCGAAGCCACCTTCCACACTCCAGACCTCGATTGCCTGGTAGCTTTTGGACTCCTCAGGTATTATTCGGTCTATCAATCCATTCATGGCTGGGATATCGATACATCCTACGGTCATGAACAACGCAGCTACCATTAACGCCTTCTTCACGGGATTTTGATTCCCATGGCCTAATTAAAATGTTTTCGGTATAATCAGCTGAAAAGACCTAAACACCCCTCTCTCTCCGCCATTGTGTCAGAATTAAGGCAAAAGTTGCTAGGGTTGGCATTGGCAGAAGCCGCTCAGTATGGTGAGGCCAGAACCAAGAGCGTAATCGGGAAAGCCATGGCCAAATTCCCTGAACTTCGTGCTTTAGCTAAGGAGGTCATGCCCTTGATTGCTGATGTTGTTGCAGAAGCAAATCAGATGGACCCGAAGGACCTGGAACCTTTCTTACCTGAGAAAAGAGAAAAACCGAAGAAAGATGTCGAGAAAGAGCTTCCCGCCCTTCAAAACAGTGACAAGGTAGTCTTGAGATTTGCACCGGGCCCTAGCGGACCACTTCATCTGGGACATACCCGGGCATTGGCCCTGAATAACTATTATCGTAATAGATATGGAGGCAAGCTGATCCTGCGGCTGGAGGATACCAATCCGAATGCGATTGACCCCGAAGCCTACGATATGATACAGTCAGACATGGACTGGTTGGGAATCAATTCTGATGAAGTAGTAGTCCAGTCCGACCGGATGGAAACTTACTATGATGATATGCGGACAATTATCTCTCAGGGAGGTGCCTATGTCACCAATTCCGAGGCGGAACATTGGCGAGACCTGAAAAAACGTAGTGAGGCCCATCCTGACCGTAATCGTGATTCTGATGTTCAGCTGAATGAATTCGAGGCCCTGTTATCAGGTGGTGGTGGAATTGTCGTAATCAAGACCGATCTGGAAGATCCTAATCCCGCCCTCCGTGATTTCGTGGCATTCCGGGTTGTCGAATCTCCTCATCCGAGACAGAAAGACAAATATCGCCTCTGGCCTCTTTACAATTATGCGGTCGCGATAGATGATTATCGCCTGGGTGTGACTCATGTATTGAGGGGCAAGGACCATCTGAATAATACATTAAAGCAGAAATGGATCTACAAGTATATGGGCTGGGACGAACCAGAATATATTCACTATGGCCTGGTATCCATTCCGGATACCAATCTCAAGACCAGCAATATACGGGAGTCAATCTCCAAGAACGAGTTTAGTGGTTGGGATGATTGCCGTTTGGCGACTCTCAAGGCTCTGGCCAGGAGGGGTTACCAATCCCAAACATTCTTGAAATATTGGGAAGGTTCCGGAATCAAGGAGGTAGATATCAAATTCTCATGGCAGAACTTCAATGCGGTTAACAAGGATCTCGTGGACCCGGTCAGCAGGCGGTTGTTTTTTGTTCCAGATCCGGTCGAGTTCAAGATTGAAACTGAGAGTTCACAGATCAAAGAGGCACCCTGGCATCCCGATAACCCGGAACTGGGTATGAGGGAAGAGAAAATAAATTCGGGAGACACGGTCTACCTTCCTGAAGAGGAAATTCAAGGGGCTACCGAATTGAGGCTGAAGAATCTATGTAATGTGACGGTTGTGAACCAATCCCTTAAATTTTCAGGTTTTGACCACAAGCGGGGCAATCCAATCATTCAATGGTGTTGCCGCCACCGTAAGATGGAATTATTCTATCCTGACGGTAATTCAGTCAAAGGCGTGGTCGAGGACAATATCTCGGAATTGGATGGAGAGGTGGTCCAGTTCGAAAGGGTCGGTTTCGTAAGGCTGGAAGGTAACAAAGCATTTTTTCTACACCGCTAATAACCACCCATGTCGTCATCCCATAGTCATCACCATAATGATGACGCAGATTCAGAGCAGAAGACGCGTCTGGTAGTGGCGATAACTCTGGTCATGATGACTATCGAGGTTTCAGCAGGATTGTTCACCAATTCAATGGCCTTGCTGGCCGATGGATGGCACATGGGGACGCATGCTGCGGCGCTAGGCATCACGTTATACGCATATTATTATGTCCGCACAGAGTCCAAAGTCAAGAAGAAGAAGGACCGCGTTATGGCTCTGGGAGGCTTTGCATCTGCAATAGTATTGGGCCTGGTTGCCTTGTACATTGGATGGGAATCCTTCAACAAGATAATGCATCCGGCCGATATCAAGTTCAAGGAAGCAATGCTTGTTGCGATTATTGGTCTTATCGTCAACATAGCCTGCGCCAATATTCTGGGTCACGATCATGGCCACCACCATCACGATAAACCCAAAAAGAAGTCCAAGAAAACAAAACCCAAGGAGAATGACAGGGGAACCTGGAACATAGTCCTTGATTCGTACCGGAAGGATTGGAAGGTCATGCTTGGTAAATTTGAGGGCGTAATGACCAATCCTGACGATATAGAGGACCTGAATCGCCGGGGTGCCTATCTTCATGTTCTGGCCGATGCCCTGGTCTCCGTGATGGTCATCGTGGCCTTGTTGTTCGGGATGCTCAATCCATCCGCTTTCAGCATTCTGGACCCCTTGATCGGTATTGTCGCTGGTGCCGTCATCGCACGCTGGGCGGTCGGGTTACTGATAGATAGCCGAAACCAGCTCCTGGAAATCAATTGATGCGAGTTCTTCACCTCAACAATCCGGCGCAAGTCGCTTCAAACCTGGTAAGGGCCCAGAGGTCCCTGGGACTCGAATCAAGCCTAGTGGTCACCAGTACCAAGGGCTGGCATTCGAATTTTGACCATGACCTTTCGGACATAGATACCCGGCAGGTCCAGGGCAAACTCTCGGTCGGGAAAAAATTGTATGACCTGGTAAAAGAATGTGACATTTTGCATTATCATGGCCAAGCCGTGAGTGAGGGTTATCGCGAC
>CAUYZR010000039.1:0-11288 GCA_963577905.1 Candidatus Thalassarchaeaceae archaeon | reverse complement strand
TCGAATAGGACATCGTGTACAACACCTAATCTTTTCCCGCTACGGGTGTAAACTGTCAATCCAGATAGTCTCGAGGCTTCGTGTAGAGTGGCTTGGGACACAAACTGCTACCGGCTCAGGATATAATTATTTGCGTGGCGCTTGAGTAGCTATTGTGATAGATTATAAATAGAGCCCAAAAGTGAAGCGCATGTATGGGTAGGGTCAGACCGACTTACATCAAACGCGTGGCAATAGAATTGGTCAGGAGCCATCCGGATAGGTTCACTGATGATTTTGACCATAACAAGGCAGTTGTTGATGAATTGACAGATGTGGACAGTATAACCATGCGAAATAGAATTACAGGGTATGTCACCTGTTTCCGGAAACAGGAACATAATTGAGTCATTTTGATGTTGTGGTAGAGGGTGCTGGGCCCGCGGGTGCTACTGCAGCTTACTACTTGGCAAAACAAGGTAAGACGGTTGCATTAGTCGATCGGGCAAAATTTCCCCGTGAAAAAGCATGTGGTGGCGGTCTGTGTGTTCATATCGAAGAATTTGGTCACATTATATCAAACTGGGATGATTTCCTCGAGTCAAGATGCTTACGTGGAATAGTCTACGGGCCTGATTTTACACCTGTGGATTACACAAGCGAAACGCCCTTCTTTTACAATATCCGAAGATTGAAATTTGACAACGCCTTGGTCCAATATGCGGTTGCAGAAGGGGCCACTCTTATGGATGGTATAGCTGTTAAGAATTTTGAAGTTCATGAGGATAAAGTAGTAACTACGTTAAGAAACGGAGAAGAACTTACCAGTGATGTGATAATCGGTGCTGGAGGCTCATTTGATATGGTTTCAAGAAGAATCAGAGATATCGAGAAGATGCCTATGAAATGGAGGGACCAGGACATTGCTACAGCTCTTTATTTCGAGGTTGATGTTGGTAGGGAGTTCATGGATAGAGTTTATGGCAAGGAAAGAATATCCATGGCACACATAAAGTACCAGAATCTGGATGGTTATGGCTGGTCTTTTTCCAAGGACACGGTTCTCAATATAGGGATTGGTTGTCCCCGTTCCGTAGTCAAGAAAATCAAAAAGGGAAATCCCAAGTGGGACGAGCGTCAATATCTTCTTGATTATGTTGATACTTTGAAGGAGCAGGGATGGTTTCCTAAGGATATGGAGATAGAACGCAAGATGATTGCTGGATCTAATATTCCCGTAGGCATGGGTATGAGTTGTACTGTAGGTGATAGAATGTTGGTTGTTGGAGATGCTGGTGGTTTCGTATCACCATTGTCTGGGGAAGGCTTGTATTACGCTCTTGATTCAGGAAGAATTGCGGCAGACTCTCTGGACCAACTTTTCAAAGCAGGAAAATTCGATAAGGATTCTATGATGCTTTATCACAACACCTGGAGCGGCAAATGGGGTGATGATCTGGAATGGCTTAAAGTTGCATGGCACTTGCTGATGGTGATGCCTAATAGCCTGATCAAATATGCGGCCCTGGATGAAGAAACCAAGAAATTCTTCACACATATGTTTGTAGGTTCAATGCCTGCAGCCAAAATCAAAAACAAGGTTTTGGCCCTGATAGCTGCTGGATTCCTGAGACATGATTTCCTAAGCATAGTTACAGGAAATAAAGAGCAGGTCCCCTCTATTATCAACTGATTTTGGATTTTCATCGTGGAAAATTATAAGAAGCAACATTTAGAGTGAGTGTCATGCAATCTGGGTCTGAAGAAGAGTGGGATGATGAAGATTGGGATGATGATGACTCAGGTTCATCCTTTATTTCAGACATGTCCATGGCTTCTAAGATGAAAATGGCAGGTGCCGGTGCACTTGTATTGTTGATATTAATCTTTGCAATGGTTTCCCAAAATTTTGGTTTTTACTACGGCGCAGGTAGCTTAACGGTTCTAATTGATGTTAATGAGGGTAAAGATCCCGGTGATAGGACCTTCAATGCAAATATATGGGCTACATCTCCTGCATTTGGTATGCTTACCAAGGAGGGCAGTTATACAATCACTTTCAATGGTGCAAACCAGGCTTCAGGTAATTTCGATTTGAGTGCTGAGGGTCGAGCCTCAATAAGTGTGGATTACGAATCGTTTTTTGTGACTAATGGTGCTTATACCCTTAATGTTGAAATAGGGAGCCAAACATCCAGTAATTCCGTTACAATTGATAGATTTGCAGACTCAGTTTCAGGGAGCGTGTCCAATTTCGATGGAGACTATCCTCTTGACAAGGATTCACCTGTGATTATCAACATGCAGTTTACTGCAGCAAATTCCGAGGTTGGCTACATCAACCCTTGGGTTTCTGGAACGGTTAAAATATATCATTATGGAAATGGATTTAATGAGGGTCAAGGAGAAAGTTATTGGAATGATGATTCAGATCATGGTGGTTCACCAGATGGAACACCTGTTGAAACCATTCAATTTGACATAAATAGTGATGGAGGCAGTTATTCCTATTCTAATGGCAAGACAATAGTGATGGAGGCGGTCGAGATCCCACCTTACAATTTGAATATAATAATGGATGAGAACCATTTTGATACATCGGAATCTAATGATGATAATGACGATGGTACTCCTGATGATTATTTTTATGATGTAGAAGGAAAGGGTGATTATTCTCTTGTTTTAGAATTCACCAATGATTTTGGAGAAGATACTTCCAGCAAAGATGGTCGTTCCTATTGGAAGTGGTTCCATTTGTGTGAGACCAAAGACAATGGAAAGTGCGAATAATATTATCTAAAATCTTTCATTTTCGTAACTAAGAACCATAGATTCCATATCCCATCTTCCCAAGTATTGAGTTTAACTTCTCCAACTCTGGAGTGGAACGGAACTGGGATCTCAATAGCCCTCAATCCTCTTCTGAAAGCTTCAATCTTGAATTCCTCGGAGAGAGGCATTCCGTCACTGGTCAGGTTAACTTTGCCAATCACTTCTCTTTTGAAGATCCACATTCCGCTTTGAGAATCCCTGATATTGATTCCATGGAATAGATTGGTTCCAAAGGTCAGTCCCCAGTTTCCTATCTTGTGAGTCATGGACATTGCGTCCCGGTCCATCCTGTCAAGCCTATTGCAAGTTACAAAATCGAGATCATTGTTGATCAAAAACGCAAGCACATGTGGTATCTTGTTGGCAGGATATGTAGTATCACCATCAAGAGTTGCTACAAAATCCGTGTCTACCAGACTGAATCCCGTCTTGTAGGCTCTACCATATCCCTTCCGGGGTTCGTTGACGACCTTGGCGCCTCTTTTCTCAGCTTCCTCTACAGTATTATCTGTTGAATTACCGTCAATAACCAGAACCTTGACATCCAGCCAAGGAACATCTCTTGGAATCTGGTCGATAGTAGGTCCTATCGATTCACCTTCATTCAATGTAGGGATAATTACTGTCAGGCTCATGCCCATATCGGGTTGTAAGGAGGTCTGGTTTTAAGGCCAACGACAGTGGGCGACCATGATGTTGTTGGTACGACAGGTAGGATCCGCACTTTGCTTGATGATTGGCCTGATAGTGTCGATGTCCTGGTTCTATTGGAAGGATTCGCCTTTATTGATGCTGATTGTTGGTGGAATTCTTGTTCTGGGTGGTATTGTTGGTGTTGTCTTTACGATTGTAAAAGCAGAGGAAGAAATATCGAAGGATTAACAAAAGTGAACACCTAAATAGTTAGGATACACTGCCCTTGATGATAGGATTATAACCGTAAGTAGCGAGGAAGGGATGCAGCTCGATGAGGAGACGGACAGTGGTTTCTTGCCGTCCTTGTCAGTTACAAGTGTGATATTCCTGCTTGGACTAGTATCCCTGATTCGCAATAAACGAAAGTAGATAGGTTCCATTAACCTTATATCGAACTAGTTATCGACTTCATTTTTAGATGAGCCTGCTGTATAGAACAATCCTGCGTCCGGCCCTTTTTTTGCAGGATTCCGAAAAAGCTCACAGTCGTCTTATTTCCTCTCTTTCAGTAACTAGTCGTTCTCGCCTCTTAATGTCATTAACAGGTAATTTGTATGGTTCTCCTGAATTGCCTGTAAACCTTTTCGGGCTTGACTTTCCAAATCCCCTTGGAATTGCGGCTGGAATTGACAAGAATGGAGAGGCTGTTCCAGCTTGGCAGTCTATTGGATTTGGCTTTTCAGAGATTGGAGGTGTTACACTTCATGATCAGTTAGGAAATCCTAGACCAAGAATGTTCAGGGCTACGGCCGAGAAAGCTTTGGTCAATCGTATGGGTTTCAACAATCTAGGGGCTGAATTGATACATGATAAATTATCGGGCTGGAAAGAAAAAGGACTATGGCCGGGCGCACCAGTAGGAATAAACCTTGGAAAATCCAAGATAACACCACTTGAAGACGCCTCCAAAGATTATGCAGGTTCTATGGAAATATTGTGGGATCATGCGGATTTCTTCGTGATAAATGTGAGCTCACCCAATACTCTTGGCCTTCGTGAATTGCAACAGTCCAGACATCTTGATTCAATCCTCAAACTTTGCCAGAAGATCAACTTGAAATGCTCCGAGAAAAGTGAAAAGATGCCAAAACCACTTCTTGTCAAAATAGCTCCGGAACTGGATGACAATCAGCTGAAAGAGATATTAGAATTGATATCAAAGCATGGTCTGCAAGGAATTGTAGCAACCAATACCACCACAAAGCGCCCAGATACCCATAATTCAAGATGTAAGGCAGTCTACGACCAGGAAGGTGGTCTCAGTGGCCTTCCGTTAAAGGATACAAGTACAGAGGTAATACGCAAGATTTATCGTATGACAGACGGAAAGATTCCAATCATAGGTGTTGGTGGGATTTTCAACGATGAGGATGCATGGGAGAAGATAACGGCCGGAGCCTCTTTGATTCAACTTTATACGGGACTTGTGTTCGAGGGTCCAGGTATAGCCAGAAGTATAATAACGGGCCTTAAAAAACGTGTTAAAGGAGCAGGTTTTGAGACCATCACGGAAGCAGTTGGTATTAACGCCTGAAAAGTATTATTCTCTTATAACAAATTGACTCTGGCACATCGGACATGCTATCTGGATAGGCCGTTGTTCGGTAGTGATGCCAATCATTCCACCACAGCTTGGGCAGGCCAGATCTAGTGGTCCCGTGTCCTCGAAGTCAAAGAAATCATCTTCTTCTTCACTTCCAAAGTACCTTAGACCAAGAACAGCACCCAATAGTCCAAGGATTGCTACACCCCCTCCGATAAGCAGTATGTTGCTATCCTCTTCATTGCCCCCACTACCACTGGTTACAGGTGTCTTTTCGTTTACTATTACGTTGCCTTGCCAAGCATTACTGTCCCCTCTGTCATCAGTGACAGTAAGGGTTACACTGTACGTTCCACCTTCATTGAACGTGTGTTCGAAGCTCTCCTGCATCATGCTAATTTCATTGTTATCACTACTACGGACTATGGTCCAGTCATATTTGGTGATGGATCCATCTGAATCGTAAGAACTGGTTCCACTGAAGGAGACAATGTCACCTGTATTAGCATTGGCAATCATCGAATTTGTGGATTGAATGCCATTGACAGATATTAGTCCATTTGCCACAGGTCCTACATTTTCAGTTTCAACTTCCTGCACATAAACAATCCTTTCAATGGTTTCGTCGTCATAATCTGTCTGTACGGACAAAAGGATACTTTCAGCCACTGATGGAGTCCACGTGAAGTAGACATCCTTCTCCTGTCCGGCTCCTATTTCGGTTGTCTCACTACCTACTATTGAACCCGATGCGTAGAGCGTAGTAGTAACTGTTCCATCCTTGCCTCCAAAATTCTTGACAGATACTTTGATGGCAGTATCCTCATCTTTGAATACTGGGTCCATCCATGAAATTTCCATCAATTCGAATTTGGCACTGGATTCCTCAACATCGATATTGATTTCCACTTCATTATTTTCCAGCGAACTCTCAGCTGGTTCCGAGTTTTCTAATTCAACCTTTACGACGTGGTTTCCCTCTGAAGCGCTCCAATCATAACTTCTTTCATCAGAGGACTCGCCGCTAATTTCAGAGTTTCCACTATCTACAGTCACACCGTCTATTCTTAAGATATATTCGATTTCACCATCGGTTTTTCCAAGATTCATTATTTCAAAACTTATTGTTACTTCCTGCCCTTCCTCTAACATTCCCTCAACTGCAAGATTTGCCGGTGAAAAATCAGGTTCTTCTGGAGGAGGCCCAACATCTATGATAAAATCTCTTGCATCATTGTTGGAATTCTGATCTTCAGGTAGGATGCTGACCATCATTGCAGTCAATTTATTTTCACCCTCTTCAGCGACCCATTCACCAGCAATTATGATTTCTTCTTCGACTTCTATTTCTTCTCCCTCCAAGGTAGCAAATCGATCAACATCATTGTGCTTCCATCTCAATTCAAAAGAATCGGCTTTTTCAGTTCCTTGATTCCTAATTTTTGCATAGATTGCAATATGTTCATTGTGAATCGGATCACTGTCATCCGTCCAAACCTCGATTATCGCTAGATCAACCCCCTCGGCCGGTACCGCTCCGACAGAAATGGAGGTTTCCAGAATATTATTTTCCAAATCGCCCTCATCTGGTGAAACATTATACACTTCGGCTCGGATATCATAATCACCTTCATCAGGCTCCCAGTCGTAAGTCCAGATAACGTGTGAGTCAACACTGATACCTCCCAATCCATCACTTTCTACTTCACTATCATTGACAATCAGTTTGATTATGGCCTCGTCAATATCCATAGTCCCTATATTCTCAATCTTGACAGAGACTGTGACACTATCTCCCTCCACCGGTTCATCTGGCGTAGTAGTCACTTCCGATACGAATGCGTCAGGTTGATTGATGTCTACAACCTCGTAGCTGTCAAGATACCCGTATCCATAGTAGTAGTTGTAGCGGTCACTCTCATCTGGTTCTGAGGGTTCTCCACCGTAGTCTCCATCCCAAGTTTCAGAATACTCCTGTAGTCGGTCTCTCACACCGTTTGAATTACTATCAGGCCTAAGTGAGATATCTGCTTCTAGGATTAATGCTGCCAAACCCGCAACATGTGGACAAGCCATTGACGTTCCATCTTGTGATGTCCAACCCGACGCACTACTAGTGAATCCCGGAATATTACTGTGGCCTAAGGCAGCAGTTATACCACTACCGGGTGCAACAACAGACGGTTTCAGTTCATCCCATCGATCGCTATCACCATCATCATCCCTTGGGCCGTAATTGCTGTAACTGGCCAAATCATCATCGTTTCGGTTTACATTATCCTCATTATCCATTGCACCAACCGCCACACTCCAGTCAGCTGCGGCCGGGGAAGGGACTTCATTTTCTCCATCATTACCCATTGCCACGGCGACTACGATTCCAGCGGCATTGGCTTGGTTAACGAGCTGGGATTGTGAATCCGAACCATCGCTTCCACCCGAGGTGCCGAGTGACATTGACATTACATGTACACCGTTGTTTTTCTCCCCATCATTTTCCCAATCGGTATTCACATTCTCAATACATGCTTCTATGGCCTCATTAATGTCAGCGCTTGATCCAGAACCCCAATCAGCCATCACCTTGACATCAATTAGTCTTGCCGCTGGAGCTACACCTATGTAATCGGGGTCCCCATCACCATCCTCATCATCGTCACCTCCCATTCCCAAGGCTGTAGATGCGGTGTGGGTTCCGTGTCCGTTAAAATCGTCAGGGTCCTCATTGCTATCTTCTTCAGTTGTGAATTTATAACTTCCACCCTCTGTGGGACACCCTCCGTCACAATCTATTCCAGCTATGAATCTTCTTACACCTTGATCACCAAATTCATCAAATGTTTCATGCTCATTGTCTACTCCTGTGTCCAATATGGCGATATTAATTCCTTCACCATAGAATTTGTCCCACGCTACTGGATTGTAATCAGTTGAATCTCTAGCTTTTATTGCTCTAACCGAAGTGTCCAGAAATGGATATACAGGAGCTTGCCATTCTACTAATTTCAAATCTGGGATCTTGGTTAAAGCATCCATTTTGGTAGCTGGAACATCGTTTATTCGTATCGCATCTATGAATTTGTAGACATGATCGATATTCAGTCCCAGACTCTCTATTTCATCAAAGTGTTTCTGGGTTGGTCTTTCATTAAGAACCAGTATGACTCCCACAGTTTCTCCATTATTGATTAATTCTTCCATGCGATCATCTAAACCGTTGGAATTCCGATCAAAATATGTTGATTTGAATCCCGTCCCTGACTCAGCGATTGATACCGCGGGGGAAAGAACGGTCAAAATCAGGATTGTAGCAGTCAGAAAACTTCTCATCAAGCTTGTATCCCTTGTTACTCTAAAAAACATTGTATTGATTACTGAATTCTCCTTTGAAATATGAAATATACAATTCCAATCATCCCGATAGTCGCTAAGAATATTGAAACAATCCAGTTACTGCCTTGATTCACGTCCTCTATGTTTGTTACTTCTAGTATTACTTCAGCAGTTATGTTCTCGTTATCTATGCTTTGAACCGTGAATCTGGCGTCATATTCCTTAGAAGTATTTGTTTCCATTCCTAAGGCCGTTATCATGATTGATGAAAACGCATCCATCTCGAAGTATGTTTCTGTCAGGTAGAGGGTCAGCCCCTCCTCCAGATTCTTCGTCAGTTTGAACTGGTCTTTCCCATTTCCAGTATTTGTTATTCCTATCTTCACTTCGGATCCAATTTGTTCTGCAGAGATACTAACACCGTGATATTGTGGTACATTAACGGTTATTACACCATTCCCGGCCGCAAATTCATTTCGATCGGTAAGATTTAGTTCGATCTTGTATTCTCCCATTTCAGTATAGAGTGGTGGCCTGACCTTTACCAAAACTTCAGTTTCAGCAGATAATTGTAGGAATGGCTCAGCTTCAAATTCCCAATTATCGGGAATTTCAGCGGTAATAGTCACAAAATCCCAAGATTGGACCTTATCATTGGTGACAGTGACATAAATTTCTAGCCACGGAAATTCATATTCACCATCTTGATTGGTATTTATTTCAAGTAAATTCTTGTTCTTGGTATCAACATTGTAATCATGTGCCTGTTTATCGAGTATAAAGAATGAAAGAGAAGTTTGATTGTTATTCTCGTCAATTTCAAATTCATTTTCAGAAGAGACACTGACATCTAAAAAGTATTCACCAGCGTAATTGGTACCATTTTTGTTAATATTCCAGGTTTTTTCTTGGTTGGGTGCAATCTCCGGAAAATTAAAGTCGCGTATATTTCCGTTGTCATTCACTGAAACAGTAACATTGTTTGCCTTAACAGTTCCCAAATTGTATACGCTCCCTTGAATCAGGAAACCGTCGTCAGTTTGTATATTCTGAACCTGATACATTCCATCATCACCCTCAATCATTATTTCTGGAGTACCTACTGCCAGATCAGGCAGATGGAGGTCTACAAAGAGATTTTCATTTATATAGTGGTCTTCGAGAAATCCATCATCTCCGTAAATGCCTATTTCCAATGAATAATTTCCAGATTTTGTTGGTTGCAAGTAGATTCCAGGAATATCGCCTAGACTGATATCTCCATTGTAGAGATTAGTAACGGTTCCTTCCGAATTCAGGAGTCTAATCCTGACTTCGGAGGCATTTCCTTCGTAACTTCCACTTACTAAGACACTATCGTTGTACCCCGTTCCTGTATCAACACTCATTGAATTTACTTCTAAGAAATGTGCCTCTGGTTCCATCTCGGTAGCAAAATTATATATGAATTCAGACCATTTACTGTTGCTAATTAGTAAATCATCGTAACCAGTTTCTGCACCATCAGTGGGAAAGTAGATTGTCAGTCCATGGGCCCGCTCAACCGGCAACTTCCCAGGCTTTTGCCAATGATCTTCAGCTATCACAGCCTCATTTATTGAATTTTGTAATTCTCTAGAATATTTTATTGTATCCGAAACAGGTATTCTATTTTCCACATTGATGGTCAGGTCATACAAATCACGATAATCCGGATTTTGGTCGTATCTTTGGGTTTGATCTCTCGAATAGCTTACTTGATCTCGATAAACTGGTAAGACACTATTAATTTGGCCACTGAAATCTTCCAGTTTGTTCCAGACGTCTTCTAGCTTACTCGTATCTATTACAGCTGCAGTCACAGAATAACTGGTGTAAACAGATCCATTTCGATAAGATTCAATATAATCATTTACGATATGGTATGCTAATTCCGAATTAGTCGTTTGTTGATCCAGTTTATACAGTAGATGGTTGTATGTCCAGCCTTCCAGTGGCTCATAGGCTTCAGATCCATGTATCATCTCGGTTTGATCCTTAAGTTCGTATGCAATTTCGAACATTCCCATTAAACAAGCATCAAAGCCAATCATTGTCAATGGTGGATCTCCCGTTATTTCTCGATAATTTTCTATTGAATTCCTAATTTCAGGAACTGTAAGATAGCTTCCTTGGTCTTCTGCTACTCTCTTCCAACCACTTCCGTGGTCCCAAATAACTAATATTTTTCTTTGGGCCGGGTATTCGGTGGTAGCCCATACCATGAAGTCTTTCAATGTTTCTCCGTCCCCCATATCAATTTCGTTTTCCCAAGTTGCATTTATCTCACTTAGAGGGGTTTCCTCGACACCATGCTTAACGACATGGTAAGCATGTGAATCGTTTCCTAATAATTGATCGGTAAGGGCAACAATTTCCAGATTACTGTTTGACCCCACCATCATCATTTCATTCAAATCATCGGTAACTTCTTCGTATAGTGTGTTATCTCCAGCCATGTAAACGTAGAATCCCCATTCAGGTAGGCTATCCTCATCGGATTCAGCATTTCCTACAGGTAAAGTCGTTGGAAATGCCGAAATAATTACCAGCAGCGCTATTGCATAGGGCCAGACTCGGTACACAGAGCCTGTCCTTGCGTCTTAGTATAAAAAACACTGTTTAGGCTAGTATTCGTCGGTGTAATTCCATTCAACAATGTCCCCATCACTGATCACCTTCCGGTTCGCAGCAATATCTCCATCGTTGTCATTAACAGAATAAAGCCAATAGAAACCATCTTCGTCTTGACAATTTCCACAAGCCCCCCATCCAGCTATGGATTCAACAAAAAGACCAAAATTATAGTGAGTAGTCGCAGTCACAGAGTAGCTACCTTGCGTCTGTCCACCCAATAAAATACCATAAGGAGTGGATTCAGAGGTCG
>CAUYZR010000038.1:0-11463 GCA_963577905.1 Candidatus Thalassarchaeaceae archaeon | reverse complement strand
TAGAACTTGAACCACATGAAGTTAAAGAGCTGACAACCATATGGACTGGTGGTGACCATGAAGATAAAAATGGTAACGACTTCTCAGATATAGATTATGAAAACATCAATATTTTTGTGGCATTCTTTAATGATGAATCAGCTTCAACGGACAAATATGTTCTGGAAACTGCATTTGCTATTCCACCTGAACTTGAATTAGAGAATTTTGACGATATTGTAGATGGAGAAATAGAGATTCATGCTTCTGCTATAAGCGAGAAATCGGAAATTGAAAATGTTTTCTATCGCTGGGATCAAGAAGATTGGAAAGATTCAGGAATAGGTGAATTTAACGGGGATTTTAGTCTTTCAATTGACACTGAAACTGTTGATAATGGGGAACATGAATTAGCAATAATGGTGGTTGATAGAGGGGCCAGTATGATAAAAACAATTGTTCTGGAGATATTGAATGATGATAATCCTCCCGTCTTAGAGATAATTTCTCCAGGTGAAGGCGAAACTGTAGAGGAGATTATAATTCTAGAAGTAGAAGCTAGTGATGATAACCAGATTTCCGCCGTAGAATATAGTGTGAATCAAGAGAATTGGAGAAAAATGTATTATAATGAGGGAGATTCCTATATTACCAGCTGGAATACGCAAGGAGCAAACGCTGGGAATGGAGAACACCAAATTACTTTCCGGGCTTCTGATTTAACTCCTAATTGGGCTCAAAAAACGGTTAACATTACTGTGTTTAATGAAGAAGACATCACCTATCCTTATCTAGAGATAATAATGCCAAAAGAAGAATTCTATAATTCCAGAATTAATATTGAAGTAGAGGCCTCGGACCCCGATGGGATGTCTACGGTTCAATACAGAATTGACAACGGTTCATGGAGGACACTAGATACAGATGACTCCGCTATTTTCACCAGTACATGGACTCCGTTTGGAGATGGATGGCATTGGCTAGACGTTAGAGCCGAGGATAGTCAAGGATATGTAACAGAACAGGCAATTAGATTTGAAACGGACAGTACGCCTCCCTTCATTGTACTGGACTCGTTTACAGATGATATTTCAGCCATAGCTGAATTTAATTTAAATATTCAGGATTATAGTAGTATATTTTCCCTCAAATACAGAATAAATGGAGAAAATTGGATTAATCTAGACAATAATGCCGAAAATGTAGATTTTACATGGGATTCAACTAAGTATGAAGATGGTGAATGTCTTATGGAAGTCGAATGTATTGACCGTTGGGGGAGCGTTAGTACACTCTATCGGAATCTAGATGTTAAAAATAAGGGATTAATCTATTCAGTAGCACCCTCTAATGTGAATACGGGAGTTATAACTAAAGTCAGTGCTATCATAGACTATGAGGATCCAGAGTCAGTTTCAATGATTATAGCCAAAACTGCCGAAGGGGTTCTGGCAGATGGCCAGAAAGTTCCTATGTATAAAGAAGGCAATTACTATTACGGTGATTTATTTTTTGAACATGAGGGATTCTATGTCTACAGTATCGAAGTTGATACCGGGCATGGGAAATTATCCTCATATGAACAGACAATAATGGTCTCTGCTCAACAGGAGATTATAGAAAGCAGTGAAGAAAACATGTTGAGTGGACCTGGGCTACTACCTCTTCTATTCTTGATTTGTTTTATAGCTCTGAGAAGAAGAGATTAGTTTTTTCGAAGAACCTTAGATAAGAACAAAGCTAAGTCTGTAGGAAGAAACCCGGAGCCTATCTCTTCATAACAAATTTCACCTGCTTTGCCAAGACTATAGGCTGCCAAACGTGCCGATTCGAAAGGAGTCAGGCCCTTAGCCATTAACGCCCCGCAAACACCAGCTAGAACATCTCCAGTTCCACCTACGGCCATCCTTGGATGTCCTGAACTATTCTTCTTTATGAGTTTGCCATTGGTAATAATGTCAACTTCTCCTTTAATTAACATAGTTACTCCTTTTTCTGATGCGTATTTTAACAAATCCTCGGGTCTTGAACTCGGTGTTAAACGTTTCAATTCACCATGATGTGGCGTCAGCAGAATATTTGGATGTTTGAAATTAAAATCAAAAATAGCATCCGCATCTAATACAATATTATCACAATGTTTAACAAGTTCAACAATAGCATTCTGAGTCTTAACTTGTTTTCCGATACCGGGGCCCACGACAATTGCATCAAATTCCGAGGTTTCCCCCAATATAAATTCCAAATGTTCTTCAGTAACTATCTCCCCAGGGAGTTTGTGTACAATAAGTTCAGGAATAAAACTGGAAACATGATCATATGAGCTAGCTGGAACAAAAACATGAACTAGATCAATACCGGCCCTATATGCTCCCAATGCCGCTAAAGCAGGCGCTCCAGAATATGGACCTCCGCCTATTATTCCAATTTTACCATTCTGCCCTTTGTGCTTCTTGCTCTCGAAATCAGGATATAGTAGTAATTCACCAGGTCCCGTTTTCTGATCTATATAATCCGGAAAACCTACGTCATGCAAAACTATAGTCCCGCTATTTTCTTTATTCATTTCTACTTTGTAATCATGAAATGTAATAGTAACATTAGGAGCAATTGCATATCTGCTTCCAATACCTGAAGGCACATCTACAGATATAATGTTCTCAAAAGAATTCATAACCTCAATATATTTATCAAAGGGTGAACGAGGTTCTCCTTTGATACCTGTACCTAGTAAACAATCGACCAGAATATCGATTTCACCATTATCTTCTTCCAATTCCGAGATGTTTTTTGTCATTAATCCTAATTCAAGAAACTTACTTTTTGCACTAACTGAGGTAGGAGTAGATGACTGGAAAATAATCACGTCAAATCCTTTTCCAAGTAAAATGGATGAAGCCACATATCCATCACCCCCATTATTCCCACTACCACAGACAAATGCTATCCTTGTATTACTTTTATAATTCTTACAGATGTAATCTGCAATCCCTACTCCAGCATTATCCATTAATTCTGATAAATTGGCACCATAATGCAAAGCATTCTGATCTAATATCTGAAATTCAACTAATTTTCTCATAATACTGTGAGTTCATAGATAAATAGGATGAAGAATCCAAATAGAATGCTGCCACTAAGCCTACCAAAAGGTACACGGATTAATCCTAAGGTTGCTACAGTAATAAGGATCAATAAAGGTAGAGTAACATCTAAGACCCATTGTTCAATTTTAATCGCATTAATCATTGCCAGGATTCCCATTACTAGAAAAATATTCGCAATATTAGACCCAATAACGTTACCTATTGCAATTTCCTTATGACCCATACGAGCCGCAGATACGGTTCCAGCAAGTTCTGGGAGGCTAGTCCCTATAGCGACAACACTCAAGCCTATTACAATTTCTGAGACTCCTAACTGGGATGCTATCTCTACAGCTGAATTGACAGTAACCTGAGCTCCAAAAAGCATACTAATTAACCCACCGACAAGAAAAAGATAAGATGTATTCGTTTCGGTTTCACTTCCAGTTGATTTACTGGAACGGAAATATAGAGAAATTAAATACAATACATACAAAATAAAGAAAAGAAATCCTTCCGAGAAAGATATTAAATTATCCTGAGCAAAAAAGACAAGAAGTAAAGCTGCGACCAACATGACGTAACTGTCTCGATTTGCATTATTCTCGGGTTCTATGCAACCACCTAAAGTGTAATAAAATATGAAACTGGCACTTGCTAAGACAAGTCCAATATTGGAGATATTAGAGCCTACTATATTTCCAAGGGCTAAATCATTATGATTTTGAAATGAGGATATTACAGACACCAGTAACTCAGGGAGGCTGGTACCAAAGGCTACAATTGTGACTCCGATGACATGAGGTGGGATCCCCCTATCTTCTGCAAAAGTTGCAGAATTTTCTATGAAGTAATCCGCCCCCTTCATTAAAAGAACAAAACCTATTATTAGAATTACAAAAGCGATTATCAGGCTCAACGTATCTTCTCCATATTTCTGATTCGCTTCTTAATCAATCCTTCTTTTGCAATATCATGTCTCACATATAGATTATCTCCAGAAATAAAGTTCAAACCCGATTCACATTTTTCTTCGGCTTTTGCAATGGTAGATGAACTAGAGACTAAGGCTGCCGCTCTGGAACTAGTTGTAATTATCTGACCCTCAATCTGATTCACGGCTGCATAATACAAACTAGCAGTTTGAGCATAACCTGGATTTACAATTAGCGTGGCATCCTTTCTGGGATTGCTACCATATCCCTCAGGAACAATATACTTACAAACTGAGGATTCATTCCGAAATGTCACAGTACCTAAATCACCCTGAGTAATATTATAACATATTTCAGAGAAATCATTATCCAGTAGCGTAAGTAAATTCATGGCTTCAGGATCTCCAAACCTTGCATTATATTCTATCAATTTGATACCATTGCCGGTTATCATAAAACCACCATACAATATTCCCTTGTAGCCTTGCCCAGTTTCATCAATTAACGCACGAAACACTCTTTCATTGATTTCCCGAGCATCAGAGACATCGTTCTCTGTAAGGAATGGAAGTGAGTGGTTGCTATCTGAGTAGCTCCCCATCCCTCCCGTATTAGGGCCAATATCACCTTCATATGCTCTTTTATGATCCTGAACTGCAGGCATATGGGCCAGGTGCTGACCGTCACAAAAACTCATCAAAGAGAATTCTTCACCAAATATTTTTTCTTCAATAATATAGGTTCCAGAACCATCAACTAGTTGCTTACAATAAACCAGTGCTTCTTCTTTTGAATGTATGTGTTCTCCTGCTACTTTAACACCCTTGCCACCCATTAGTCCGTCAAATTTTATGACATACTCCTCCCCTAATTCATCAATAAATTCACTAGCCCCATTCATAGTCTTGAAACGCTGATACCGAGGAGAAACATCGATATGGTATCTTTCTAACAAATCTCTAGTAAATCCCTTACTTGTCTCAATCTGGGCAAGCTGTTTGGTTGGACCTACCACAGGAATATCGTGTTTCCAGAACATATCTGCCATTCCATTAGCTAAAGGATCTTCAGGACCCACCACCACACAATGAATTGAGTTTTCTTTTGCAAAATCAAGAATAGAAGTCTGCGAATCCCGTGAATTATAGGCAGTAACACTATGATAGTCAGCAGATAATTTCAATAATCCTGGATTAAGGTTAGTCAAGACGCTATATACCGTAGAACCGGATTCAGATAATTTTTCTGCTATTATATGCTCTCTAGCTCCACTCCCAATAACCAAGAAATTCATTAATTCACCAGGTCTGATATTAGGATTAGGGCTTTGTACTCCAAATTAAGGGGGGCCATACTTTCAGCAGCCCCTTCCTCTCGATCAACTACCACCAGCACCATTGAAACTTCAACACCTTCATCGGTTAGAATCTTGATAGATTCTATATTAGAACCTCCAGTAGTGGCTACATCATCTACCAGAACCGCCCGACCTTTACTTGGCCCTTCGATTCTTGTACCGGTGCCATGCTCTCGAGTTGATTTCCTAATCATAGAATATGGAATTCCCGTTTCTAATGAAAGTGCAGCTGCCAAAGGTACGGCACCCAACTCCATTCCTGCAATAAAATCAACATCTTCTGGCAATAATTTAGCAAACTCTACAGCTATTTTCTTTAAGATAGATGGCTCAGTAGAAGCTAATTTCAGATTAACATAATAGTCAGATTTCTTCCCAGATGTAAGGGTGAAATCCCCAAACTTAACGGCTCCACAGTCAACAAGTTTCTGCTTCAGACTCTCCAAGGTACTAGACCCCTGCATAATCTGTCAGAGACTGCCTTAAAAATTAGTATGGCCTATTCAATGAAATATGGTTATAGCTGCTGGCAATACTTCTATATCAATAGGAGTAAATCCTATATTTTCTCCATCAATATTGATAGGGGTGGGGTCATCTGTTTCTATTCTGAGAGTGGAAAAACGATAAAATTCAACATTCGGATTCCAAACATGAGAACCCTCTGATTTTAATTGATTAAACATTTTCAAGACCTTCAAACGTCCGATATGATAAATCACACCTAAATCCATTTTTCCGTCATCGACCTGAGCCATTGGTGCCAGAGTTAACCTATCTCCACCAGTTTTTGTATTTTGAATAAGAAGTAAAACAAATGCTGAATCTATCAGATGCCCATCAATATAGCACCGGGCTTTACGAACCCTGCCCCGGATTATGCTCAAAAGTGCACCAATATCATATCTTAAAGGACCGAGAAAGCGCATCTTCTCAGCTAATATATTTGAATCAACTCCTAAACCCCAGCCAACTAAATTATGTGAATAACGAGTCTCCGGATTATCATCCAATGTAAAAGTGACTTTCCCGATATCCATTTTTCTTAAACGACCACTGAATATTCGTTCAATAGCATTCATATAGTCCATAATCTCCATATCATTTGCTTGACTGTTGCCTGAACCTGCTGGAACCAATGCTACGGGAATTTCGTTGTACGCTGAATCTGAACGAAGCATTAAACCCGTAATTACTTCACAAAAAGTTCCATCCCCGCCAATTGATACAATTATATCCCCAGAATCTAATGTTAACTCTTTAATGATTGATATTGCATGTTTAGGTTCATCTGTTTTATACAATTCGACACTGATCTTTGCATCAGAAAGTTCTTTTTCCACGAAATCTCCAACTTCAATACCCTTCTTATGCCCAGAGAACGGATTGATGATTACATGTGCTCTTTTAGTTTTATACAATTTATCAATACGTCTATTTTTAAAATGAGCGACTTTTTCAGGTGGGGGTAAATACTTCCGACCAAAAAATCCCTTACGCATTTCAGGTTCATCCAAAATCACCTGCTCAGGACATTCAGTCATTGCAAATGTATTGTATCAAGCTTTATAAGCTAGCTTTTATCGACAGAGTTACGGGAATGTGGCAGATGCTGAACCCTAGAAGTGAGGAATCGCGATGAGTAAGTCAATTTACAGTTATATTGGTAATCAATGGAAGTCTCCATCGAAAGAACATAAAGCTCTTCAGAAGGATAGATTAGTTAGTTACCGTAGGGATGATGCTACAGTCAAAGTAGAAAGACCTACAAGGATTGATCGAGCCAGAGCTTTGGGTTACAAGGCCAAACAGGGGTATATTGTGGCTAGAACTAAAATTCGAAGAGGAGGTATGCACAAACATGCAATTACCTCTGGTAGAAGAGCCAAAAGAACAGGTATAGCTAAGATTACTATGCGTAAAAGTCTGCAGATGATTGCAGAAGAACGAACAGCTAAAAAATATCCAAATCTGGAGATTCTAAATTCTTATTGGGTTGCCGAGGACGGCAGAAATAAGTGGTACGAAATGATAATGGTTGACCCCCATCATCCTGTGATTATGGCGGATCCTAAAATAAACTGGATCTGTAACAGAGCCCAAAAAGGAAGGGTGCACCGAGGTTTAACTTCTTCAGGTAAGAAATCAAGAGGTTTGATGAACAAGGGCAAAGGTGCTGAGAAAGTAAGACCAAGTAGACAAAAACATCTTTCCCGAAATAAAAAGAGTCGAACCCCTCACCCTCCAAGAAAGTCATAGGAAATGAGTGGCATAACATACGACAGAAAGAATCCATTCATGGCTACTGTGAAGGAGGCTTACTGTATTTCTGAAGGTTCAGGGAAAGAGACTAATCATTATGTTATATCATTAAAAGGAAGTGGAATTCGTTACAAACCTGGAGATTCTCTGGGTTTTTCTCCTACAAATAATTATGAACTGGTCAAGAAAACCATTCGTAAAATCGGGGCTAAAAAGAAGGATACGATTGAAGTCAAAGACGGGGAAGAAACAACATTAGCAGATGCACTTCAGTATAAATTCACAATCCATAGAGCTGGAAAGAAGTTCCTCAGCGCTGTAGTCAAGAAAATGAAGGGGGGGGGAAATAAAGAAGATTTGGAAAAGATCCTAGAAAATCGTGAAGAAGTAGATAAATACCTATTCACCAGAGACTGTATTGATATCCTCAATGAACACCCCGTTCATTTCACACCTCAAGAATTTGTCGATACTCTATCCCCTATTACACCTAGACTTTATTCTATAAGTTCCTCGCCAAAATCACATCCGAGAGAAGTCCACTTAACTGTGGCTATAGTAAAATATAATAATTTTGAGAGAGATAGATTTGGATTAGCGACGGGGGATCTCTCGAACCATATTGAGATTAATAAGACTAAAATTCCAGTTTACATTCAACCAACAAAAGAGTTTGTAATCCCAGAAGACGGTTCTAAAGATATTATTATGATCGGGCCGGGTACAGGAATTGCTCCTTTTAGAGCATTCTTAGAACAACGTATTGAGGAAGATGGCACAGGAAGGAATTGGTTATTCTTTGGAGAGGTACATGAAGAATCGACCTTCTTTTACAAGGATGAATGGTTTGAAGCTATGAAAAAGGGTCACCTTCAAAAAATGACAACGGCGTTTTCAAGGGATCAGGAACACAAGATCTATGTTCAACACCGTTTACGGGGTAATTCGAAGAAAATCTGGGAATGGTTGCAATCAGGGTCGTATTTCTATGTCTGTGGAGATAAACAATACATGGCTAAGGATGTACATTCAGCCTTGATAGAAATTGCACATAAAGAAGGTAAACTAAAAAAGGAAGATGCTGAAAACTACATTAATCAAACATTAATGAAGGATGAACGACGTTACCTACGTGATGTTTACTAATCCTTCTTGCGTCCTGACTCTATAACTTCACCGGTTTCAGAATTGTATGTTTCTCCTGTTTCAGAATCATATCTAAATCCAGATTGCTGACTTACACCACCTATTTTCTGGGCGTTATCACTTTCTTCATAATACTCCAGATAATCATCTCCCTCACCAAGTCTACTATAGATAAACATACCTAGACCAGCTATGCCCAAAACGATTAGAGGCGCCCAAATCAAAGGCTCATCGAAAAATGATTCCTCCTCTACAACGTCTTCTGGTTCAACAACCACAAATTCTTCAACTGTAACATTTACTTCCGCATAGGCTCTATTATCTAGTTCATTATATTCGTCAATAATATTGTCCGGATCAATGACTGCTTCCAAATAATATATTCCTGGCGCAGTAGGCTGCCAATAGAACACACGAATTTCCTCACCATTTACTCTTCCTAAAGGCTTGGTCTGATAAATCTCAAGCAAGGCACCATCAATGAAAATGGATATTTCAGCCCCTATACAATCTATAGATGCATTTTCCATATTTATAACACTTTCTGGACATTCACAACATATCTCCGGTCCAAAATTCAAAGCACTCACTCTAATTTTCAGTGTTTCATTAAGATAAATCTGACTTGGTAACTGTGTCATTTCAACAGATAATTGATAATTTCTCGGTTTTATGAAAACTGTAGTATTAATTGAATTATCGGTTAGATTCTGATCCTCGAAATCACTATTGGTTATCTGCGCTACAATTGTGAGATTGTGGAAGCCAGGTACAGATGTTGTCTTCCAGAAAACAGTAACAAACCTGTCTTCTTCATACAATAAATCTTTCTGAGGTACATAATATACTGGATTTCCCTCAAAATCATAACCCTGAACTTCTGGTGAAGAAGAATTATCCAGATAAACTGCTAAGTCAAAGGAAGGGATGCCAGCCATATTATTACGTATCTGGACTATCATTCCAACAGAGTCTCCCTTGAATACAGAATCTCCGGAATCTACAGAAACCAAAGTTAAATCATAATCGGGAGTAGCGACATTAATTAGCAAAGATTTGACATTGTTGCTTTCATCAAGCTCAGCAATGACTTTACCTGCGTCCATATGTCCTGAAACACTAGGTTGCTGCTCATCCCAAGTATATTCTCCAGTGATATTGTAAAATTCACCTTCTTCTAAAGATAGTTGCCATGAATCTATTATTTCACCATCCACTCTCAATTCAACCATACAATTAGAGACAGCCATAGCTCCTGTGTTAAATGTTGTAATTATTATATTCGATGGAATTCCACGTACGGCCTGCCCCTCTACTACTATTTCATACACTGTCATATCTGGTTTTGCTTCAAATATTTCGACTTCAAAAGTGAAATTATTATCATTCTCTTCCCATTCCTCTATTTCATTCAGTGGATCTATTCTCACAACTAGTGTATGATTCCCTAGAATATCAGTACCACTACTTCCATCCCAAGTGATAGAGGATTGAGCAATTCCTGGGATTATAGCTTGACCCCTTCTGGTAGCATTTACTATATTATCTATAAAACTATAACCAATCAATGATTCACTACCGCCCTCTGGAATATCATAGAAACCAATTCTAACCGTGTTAGCTTCCACCACATAATCCTCATTCAGAACCTGAATAACCAAACTAACTGCATGATCCTGATAGGGTAAATCAAGCCAAGTGTCATTAGGATCAACTGTAAGATTCCAAGACTCATCCAATGTTAATTCAGGTGTATGTGCACGGATAGTCACTTGAGTATCAAAAATATTGTCATTTTCACTAAATTCTTCAACCTGACCTTCAGAATCCAAAAAAACCTCGATAGTATAATCACCAATATCATCTGGAAACCAAGTAATATTGAACTGAGCGGTCTGACCTTGGCCAACGATAGCCCTCATCTGAACTAGTTCAATAGTAGAAGTCGTTCCGTTTAAAATTTGTCTGAATTCAATATAGAAATCACTACAATCGGCCCTTCCCGCATTTTCAAATATTGCTAAGATATCAACATTATCTCCTTCGGCAGGATTCTCTGGAGTTATCCAAATTGACGGTCCTTCAAGACTTTTAAGATTAGCTAAGGCCTCTGAATAAATAGTAAATTCATACACTATTCTATTATTATCCTCATTTGTCTCAGATATCTCATCTTCATAGTCAACAGCTATGGTCAATATACGGTCACCAACACCACCACAACCATCAGGACCGTCGGGATTACAAGTAAATTCAATCACGGCCTTCTTACTTTGATCTATAACTGCTTCAGTAGACTCAAAGATAGGAACACATTGGTCATCAACATCGCATTCTGAAGTACTATTCCAAACAATAATTTTTACATTGTCAGCAGGCTCAAGACCATTATTGACCACTTCAAAACTAATCTCCAGACCTTCACCCCTAATGGGATATTCAGGCATAAATGTAAAATTTATAGGCTCCAAATCAATATCAACTGCCTGAGCATCTTCAGATGTTAACAGAGTCACCGTCAGAAAGGTCAAAAATATGGCAACCGGCACGCTATATGTTCGGAACATAATAGTAAGGTAACAAATTACTACATAAAAGTAATCCTTAAATGCAAAAAATGGAAACAGAGAGTTTATAATGGGCACTTTTTGCGATTACATGAACCCCGTTAGCGTGCTGGACTATAGATATGGCACCG
>CAUYZR010000037.1:0-11655 GCA_963577905.1 Candidatus Thalassarchaeaceae archaeon | reverse complement strand
TTTGCTCAGGTCACGGGCTATCTGGAACTGTTCAAGGAGCTCGAATCTTGGTTATCTGAAATCACAGGATTTGAAGGTATTTCATTGCAACCAAATGCAGGCAGCCAGGGTGAGTATGCAGGCATGCTTGCAATACGAGGCTATCATAATTTTCGAAATGAGCCACATCGTAATGTCTGCCTGATTCCAACTTCAGCCCATGGAACCAATCCGGCTTCTGCAGTTATGGTTGGTATGAAAGTGATTGGAATAGGCTGTGATGACCATGGTAATATCGATATGGGAGATTTGCGTTCAAAGGTTGAGACACATTCCTCAGAATTGGCAGCCATCATGATCACTTATCCATCTACGCACGGTGTTTTTGAGGAAACGATCAAGGAAGTTTGTGAAGCAGTACATTCTCATGGTGGACAAGTCTACATGGATGGTGCTAACATGAATGCCATGGTGGGCCTCTGTAAACCTAAGGAAACAGGTGCCGACGTTTGTCATCTTAATCTACACAAGACCTTCTGTATCCCTCATGGAGGCGGAGGCCCAGGCATGGGTCCAATCGGCGTTGCTTCTCATTTGATTGATTTTCTACCGGCGGATCCAGTCTGTCCCAACAGCACTATAGGTCCAGTATCAGCAACTAATTGGGGTAGTGCCAGTATACTTCCAATTTCTTGGGCTTACATTGCCATGATGGGCCCAGAGGGCCTCAGGGAGGCCACACAAGTGGCTATTTTGAATGCTAATTATATTGCCAAGAGGCTTTCCAAACATTATAAGGTTCTATACACAGGAAAGTCCGGGAATGTAGCACATGAATGTATATTGGACACGCGTGAACTATTATCGAATGCGGGACTAGTGGTTGATGACATTGCTAAGAGATTGATGGATTATGGCTATCACGCCCCAACGATGTCTTGGCCAGTTCCCAATACTCTGATGGTGGAACCCACAGAATCCGAGTCCAAAATGGAGTTGGATCGTTTCTGCGATGCTATGATATCAATAAGGTCTGAAATCGATAAAGTTGCAAGTGATGGAGAATCCACAGACTATTATAGAGATAATCCACTAAGTGGTGCACCGCATACTGCGATTGAGATTGCAGGAGATAATTGGGCACACTCATATTCAAGAGAATTGGCAGCCTATCCAATCAATTATTTGAAAGAACACAAGTTCTGGCCGCCAGTTGGCAGGATTGACAATGCTTGGGGTGACCGAAACCTAATATGTTCATGCCCAGATGTGGCTACCTACATGGAGGATAAGTGATGTCAAACATTAAGATGTATGGAACTTCAACTTGTAAGGATTGCATTATAGCTAAACAAGTTTTCCACGAGCTGGGAACGGATTATGAATTTATCAATATGGAAGATGATTCAGAAGCCATTAGGGTTGCCATTGAATTAAACAATGGTGTTCGAAAGATACCTGTAATCCAATTTGAGGACGGTTCTCTGCTGGTAGAGCCGTCTTATCAGCAATTGAAAGACAAGATTTCTTCAGAATGACCTTTTTTTGTATTATCGGTTTAAGCGAATCCTTTTTATGGGTGACCTAAAGTGCAAATTCGGTGTTTGATAGTCAAGGCACCCCTTGGAGTAAAATATGACGACTAAAATTTCGAAAGCTGTAATACTGGCTACCCTGATGTTGGGAACTACATTGTTAATGTTCACCCCAGCGGCCGAAGCTCAGGCCGTTGTCGCGTATTCTATTAGTTTCACCGATGGACAGGTTAATCTTGACGTAAGACCAGGTGCTAGTGGAGTAGGCTGTACCGAAATGCTCGTTTCCAATGAGGGACAAGCCGCAATTGACGTAGATGTTTCAATCTCTGGTGGTGGTGTGACTATTTCACCCGGAGCTGTCTCTGTCACGCTTGGATCAGGTGGTAGTATTACAGTGCCGATTTGTGCTCTGGCTTTGACGCAGTCTTCATACAAAAATGTTCAAGTAACGGCTTTAGCTTCAGGCCGCGAATCCAATACTCAGCTCAATTCGGTTAACAAGAACGCAGGGTTTGCCGTTATTATTGAGCAGTATGCTCGTTTATCAGTTCAGGCGGCACAACCTTTCCAGCGTGTTGGACCTGGTAAAGAGTTCTTTTTGACATTTATTGCAGTTAACAACGGGAACTATCAGGATACAATAGCCGTTGAGGTTCTTAATCTGAAGGATTTAGAGGAATCAAGTTTTGTTATTGCTTTGGCTGCTCAACAGTATTTGATTGATGCTCAAGGTGAACAACCAGTGCAGGTTTCAATATCCACGCCACGTGGTACCGTTATTGGTTGGAGTAATGAATATCATACAATTATAATGCAGGTTGCAACGACACTTCAGGGAGAGACCGAAGCCCGTTCAGTAACTGCGACCCTTTGGGTTCGCGGTGTCTTCTTACCCGGGTTTGATCCTCTCTTCACAATTTTTGCTTTGGCAATTGTGGCCTCGGCACTTTCAAGATCCCGAAGGGACTGAAGCAGCAAGTAACTTAGGTCATACGTTTTAGTCTAGCTTCTGCTATAGTGGTATGGACAAGTCATGCGGTGTGGTCTTGTTCAATTCGGGCAAAGTGCTTCTCCTAAGACATTCGTCTATCAGTTCCCGTGGAGGTGGGCATTGGGATTTTCCTAAAGGTCATATAGATGATGGAGAAACTGAAATTCAGACTGCCCTTCGTGAACTTGAGGAAGAGACCGGAATCACCCACGCCAACATAATTGATGGATTTCGTGACACCATAACCTACACTTTTTCAGGAGGCCAGGGACAAATTGAAAAAGAAGTGGTATTCTTCATTGCGTTCACAAAAGAAAGTAATGTGACCCTCAGTCATGAACACATTGATTACAGTTGGCTGGACTTCGATTCCGCATTTTCGCGTTTGACTTACGATAATGCTCGTCAGGTTCTTCGAAATGCAATTGAATTTTATGTAAATGTTTGAAGTATAACTTTTATCTATGTTCTTCTTTGCATCTTAAGTGAGTGATAGCAAGGGAGTAGCTGAATTGGACCATTTGTCCAAAGATGAAATCCTTAGAGGGATAATATTTGTATTCTCTATTCTCCTAGTCTTTGTATCCTTTAGTTCAACCGAAACAACCTTTGGTTTGTTTGCATTGTTAATCTCCGTCTTTTTCCTTTCTATATTATTTTGGAAAGGACCAATTGCAGTAGATCCAAAGTATTTATTTGATAGATATGCAGACAATCTCGGTTATTATCTGGACAAAGGGGAAGTTTACCTTTGTAAGTCATTCAATGCGACCAAAAAAGCAGAAAAAGTCCTAGTTGGTGTAGCCTACAATTTTCTTCTGGTCATGGCTTTCGTTCTGCCGATTGATCTATTGTTTCAGTATCTGACTAGGGCTGAGAATTCTTTGTTGCTTTACCAGAAATTCCTTACTTGGGTTATTTATGTAGTTGAAAGTGCATTTGGTATTGGGGTTTACATAAGAGGTGAGAATGCTACAGTCCTGTCGTATGATGATATGATTGACATGGAAATAGTTGCAGAGTGCACAGGTCTCCATGAGACTGTATTTCTCAGTCTATTGATAATTTGTTTTAGGGGAGTCAAACCGATTGTACGTGCCAAGTGGGCCATATATTCCATAATATTCATATTCATCGAGAATCTCATAAGAATAATATCAGGATATCCTCTAATCCATATTTTTGGTTTCAGTAACTGGGACAAGTTTCACTATTTCTGGTGGCACACTGGCCAGTACGCATTGATAATGGCTATTTTCGTTCTTTGGGTTATGGTTATTGCAGGAAAACCAGATAACAAAAGTGTTGGAAGAGATTATACAGGTTAATCCCTTATCTCAAGTTTGTGGTTCATTTTGGAGGCTTTGGTTCGAAGATAATCCTTGTTCTCATCATTTGGTTCAGCACTGTGACCGATTTGTTTAACCTCAAAACCAGCTTTTTCCAAATCTTCAACCTTGGCAGGATTGTTTGTCATCAATTTGATTTTTCCGATACCTAGATTCTTGAGTATCCCCACAGCCTCCTCATACCTTCGCAATTCGGCATTGAAACCTAATGCTATATTCGCTTCAACCGTATCCATTCCGTCATCTTGCAAATTATATGCCTTGAGTTTGTTGACCAATCCAATACCTCGTCCCTCCTGCCTTAGATAAATTATGACTCCATTACCTTCTTTGGCTATTTTTTTCATAGCTAGATCCAATTGTTCACCACAATCACATCTCATTGAATGCAGCACATCACCTGTAAAACATTCAGAGTGAATACGGATCAATATTTCACCTTCCACTTTTCCCATCACTAGTGCAAGATTTTCTTTGTCCGAACTGTTACCAGGGAAGGCAATAATGCGAAAAGTACCATATTTGGTAGGTAATCTTGCTTCTACTAATGGTTCTTTTACTACACACATTTCTATTTTGAAATAACCAACAATTTTTTGTTGTCTTCAATCAATTTGTAGTCCCTTCTTTTAACCATCGCCATAATATCTCTTCTTGCGTCAGGTTCTTCATATGTGATTCGCATTTCCTCATCATTCTGCATTGAAACAATCTCTCTGAGTACTGCCATCACTGCTTGAGTGCATTGCAGACCGGTCACGTCAATTTCCCTCATTTTCTATGCTGGGAAGTTTCCGGTCAGATTAAGCTTCAATTTTGCCTCTTCGGACATGAGTTCCATGCTCCAAGGCGGTTCGAATACAAGGTCAACATTTGCTTTAGTCACTCCTTCAACCTCAGAGGCGCGGGCTGCAACCTCTTTAGGGAGAGAGCCTGCAACTGGACAAAATGGTGAGGTCAGTGTCATAGTTATGTCAACCAAACCATCTTTCTTCACATCAATGTTGTAAATCAGCCCCAGTTCATAGATATTAACTGGGATCTCAGGATCATATACTTTTTTTATGGCTTCTACTATTTCTTCTTCGATTTTTAGATTCATTCGGTACTGGCCTCTTTCCCCCCCTCTAATGCAGCCATTAAAGCGTGCCATGAAAGGGTTGCGCATTTTACTCTGGCAGGATATTTTCTTACACCTCCAAAGACAGAGAATTTCCCAACAGCTCCTGCATCTGAATTTTCACTGGTCACCAAATTATGAAATTCCTTGAATAATTCTTCAATATCAATCCTTTTTAGGCCTTTGACGGTCTCCGTCAAGATGCTGGCTGATGCAGTAGATATTGCACATCCAGAACCTATGAAGCTAGCATCAGTTACAATATCATCCTCTACAACTATCTGCATTGAGATGCGATCACCGCATAGTGGATTGTGCCCATCAGCACTATGTGTATAGCCCTCAATTTCCCCTTTGTTTCTTGGATTTTTGTTGTGATCAAGAATTACCTCCATGTATAACTCATCCCATTCACTCATGCAAACACCTCAATCGCCTTTTTTACAGAATTTATCATTGCATCCACATCTTTTATGGAGTTGTAAATTACAAAGGATGCTCTTGCAGTAGCAGGAATACCATAGAAATCCATGGTTGGTTGAGTACAATGATGTCCAGTCCGGATTGCAACACCCTGCTTGTCCATGATGGTTCCTATGTCATGGGGATGTATTCCTTCAATAATAAATGATAAGACGCTAGCTTTCTCAACTGCATTTCCAATTATTCGCACCCCTTCGATTTTTCTAATCTCCTGAGTAGCATAATCCAATAATTCATTTTCGTGCTTAGCTATATTTTCAATTCCTAATGATACAAGATAGTCTATTGCGACCCCTAATCCTATTGCACCAGCAATATTTGGCGTTCCAGCCTCAAATCTATTTGGTATGTCATTGTAGATGGTTTTTTCAAAAGTGACAGATTTGATCATGTCACCTCCACCTTGGTAGGGGGGCATTTTTTCCAATAATTCTTTTTTGCCATACAAAACGCCAATTCCTGTTGGTGCATAGACTTTATGGCCCGAAAAACAATAAAAATCAGCATTTAGCTTCATCAGATCTACAGAAAGATGCTGTACAGCCTGTGCTCCATCTATCATAATCCGGATGTTATTGGCATGAGCAATTTTGATAACATCTTCTATTCGATTTACAGTTCCTAAAGAATTGGAAACATGATTAATTGATAGGAATTTCGTCTTTTCATTAATCATCTCTTCGATTTCTTCGATGAGTAATTCCCCTTTCTCATTCATGGGTATAATTTTCAATTCCGCTTTTTTTTGTCCACATATAATCTGCCAAGGGACAATATTGGCATGGTGTTCCATTTGAGAAATAATTATCTGATCACCTTCTTTTAAGATAGGTCTAACATAGCTGTTCGCAACCAGATTGATTGCCTCGGTAGCTCCTCTTACGAATATTATCTCTTCTCGGTGTTCTGCATTTATGAATGCAGCAATTTTTGAGCGAGCGTCCTCATAGGCCTTCGTAGCTCTGATACTCAAGGTATGAACTCCCCTATGTATGTTTGAGTTTATAGTGCGGTAATAGGATTCAAGCGCTTTGATGACTTTCTCCGGTTTCTGAGTGGTGGCGGCGTTGTCTAGATAAACCAATTCGTTTCCATTTATCTTCTGTTTTAATGTTGGGAAATCCGATTTTAGGGATTCATCTAACATTCAATCTCCTTTGGGTAACCTATCAAGGATTAGTTCCATCAATTCGGACTTAATCTTCTCATCTGAAACGTTCTCAACGATTTCATTGACATAGGCTCTCATCAGTATTTGCTGTGCTTCTTTCCTGTTCAGGCCTCTTGATCTCAGATAAAATAGTCCTTTCTCATCTAATGGTCCTACAGTCGCACCATGCGTACACTTTACATCATCAGCATATATCTCCAGTTCGGGTTTTGTATGTATAATTGCGTCGTCACTAAGAAGCAAGTTCTGGTTGTTCTGTATCGCATCCGTTTTTTGGGCACCTGGATGGACATGAATCCTACCGTTGAATACACCGGTTGATTTTCCACTCAGAATGCCTTTGTAATGCTCGTTGCTGTTACAATGTACTTCCTTGTGTTCAATCGTTGTGTGGTGATCTATGTGGTTTTCCTTATCAACAAAATATAACCCAAATAGGTTGCAGTTTGCGCCAGACTGGTTCAATTCGACATTGAAATCCCTTCTTGCAAATTTCTTTCCCATCGAGAAATTATGTGAGATAAAATTACTGTCTTTGCACTGTTTTACACATACATTTGCCACATGATACGTGTTCTTTGCAAAATCGTCTATAATTATATGCTCCAGATTCGCACCATCCTCTACAATGACATCAGTTACGGAATTAATGAAACTGGTTCCATTTCCCATTATTTTAAACTCTTCAAATATAATGGAATCACTATTTCTTTTAGCTAGAATTATACATCGAGGGTGTACGGCTTGATTTTTACCATCGTTCATTATCAGATTCAATATTCTGATTGTCTGCCTCGAGGTGGATTCCAATATCAGATAACATCCATTTATTGCGAATGCATTGTTCAGATTCAGGAATGGTTTATCCTTCTTTTCCAATAAATCCTCACTAAGAATCCCATTTCTTAGGCCTTCAGATATATCTCCCATTTGGCAATCTTTAAATTTTTTCACAATTTTACCATTAACCAATATTACATCGTAATTTATATCTTCATAATGACCGGAAGAGACGAATTCCAGTTCAATGTTGGAAATAATAGAGGGATCTGAATACTTCCAATATTCTTCTTTACGTGTTGGTAAACCATGTTTCTTGAATTCTTCAAATGATTCTCGTCTGAGATTTTTTAGATTGTCATCAGGCAAGTTCAGTGTGTTCTCAAAATCTGTAGTAAATGTTTCCACAGCTTTCATCTATCTATGCCTTAGCTTCCTCAACAATACGGTCGTATCCTTTTTCCTCTAATTCCAGAGCAAGATTCTTGTCACCCGAATTGATTATCTTCCCGTCTACCAGAACATGGACAAAATCTGGGACAATATAATTCAGTAACCTTTGATAATGAGTAACTATGATAATTGCATTTTCTTCTTTTCTCATAGAATTTACACCGTTTGCTACAACGCGTAATGCATCAATATCAAGTCCCGAATCAGTTTCATCAAGGAGTGCCAATTTAGGTTCTAAGACAGCCATCTGGAAGATTTCGTTTCTTTTTTTCTCTCCACCTGAAAACCCTTCATTGACTGGCCTTTTGAGCAGCGAATCCTTCAGGTTTAGTAATTTAATCTTATCGCCTATTAGATCTATAAATTCCATTGCATCCATTTCCTTTTCGCCCCTGTACTTCCGCTGAGCGTTCAAGGCTGATTTCAGGAAGTAGGTGTTGTTCACACCTGGTAATTCAACCGGATACTGAAACGCTAGAAATATACCCTCACAGGCCCTTTCCTCAATATCCATTCCAAGTAGGTCTTTGCTTAGATATTTGACTTTTCCATCAGTAATTTCGTATTCTTCATGTCCAGCTAATACTTGTGCTAGAGTCGACTTCCCAGATCCATTGGGCCCCATAATAGCATGCGTTTCCCCGGCTTTTACTTCAAGGTCTATTCCCTTTAGAATCTGATTTCCACTAACACTCACATGTAAATTTTCTATTTTTAGCATATTTCTAACCTACACTTCCTTCCAGAGAGACTTCTAACAACCGTTGAGCTTCAACGGCAAATTCCATTGGTAATTCCCTGAAAACTTCCTTGCAGAATCCGTTTACTATCAAGTTGATGGCATCCTCTTCGGATATTCCTCTCTGCTTACAGTAAAACATTTGGTCCTCCCCAATCTTTGATGTTGAGGCTTCATGTTCGATATGTGATTTTGTATTCTTGACATCTAAATACGGAAATGTGTGGGCACCACATTTATCACCGATTAGGAGCGAATCGCATTGAGAATAATTTCGAGCGCCCTCTGCAGATTTATTTATCATAACTTGTCCACGATACGTGTTCTGACCTTTTGCTGCAGAGATCCCCTTGGAAATTATCGTACTTTTCGTGTTCTTTCCTAGATGGATCATCTTGGTTCCAGTGTCGGCCTGTTGTTTCAACGCTGACAATGCAACTGAATAAAATTCCCCTTTGGAATCATCACCTTGAAGTATGCATGAGGGATATTTCCAGGTTATAGCCGAACCGGTTTCAACTTGTGTCCAGGTTATTTTCGATGCTTTTCCTCTACAAGCTCCTCTTTTCGTTACGAAATTATAGATTCCACCCTTACCGTCTTTGTCGCCGGGGTACCAGTTTTGAACGGTTGAATATTTTATCTCTGCATCATCCAAGGCCACTAATTCCACAACTGCAGCGTGTAGTTGGTTCTCATCACGCTTAGGAGCCGTGCACCCTTCTAGATATGAGACATACGCGCCTTTGTCTGCCACGATCAATGTTCTTTCAAATTGGCCTGTATTTGGTTCATTAATTCGGAAATAAGTTGAAAGTTCCATTGGACATTTTGTGTTGGGAGGTATGTAGCAGAAGGATCCATCTGTGAATACAGCTGAGTTCAATGCAGCATAGAAATTGTCAGATTGAGGTACGACAGAACCCATGTATTTCTTAATTAATTCCGGATGTTCCTTGACCGCTTCAGAAAAAGAACAGAAAATCACACCTTTCTCCGCCAGTCTATCTTTGAATGTAGTCGCTACAGACATAGAGTCAAAAACAGCATCAACTGCGACACCGGCAAGAATCTCTTGTTCTTCAAGAGGAATACCAAGTTTATTGTAAGTTTTAATTAGTTCGGGATCAACCTCGTCCAAACTTTTTGGTCCATCAGCAGCATTTTTAGGGGCTGAAAAGTAACTGATTGCTTGATAATCTATAGGTGGATATTCAATATTGGCCCAATGAGGCTCCTTCATTTTCAGCCATATTTTGTAGGCCTTTAGTCTCCAGTCAGTTAGCCACTTTGGCTCTCCTTTCTTATTAGAAATAAATTTGATAACATCTTCGTTCAATCCTGGTGGTAAGGTATCGGATTCGATGTTTGTGACAAATCCATATTTGTATTCCTGTTCTGCGTATCCTTTCAGCATTTCAGTTTCGGAATCGGGGTTCACATTCCACCCCTATAGTTCATCGAGAGATTCAACAGTCCCTCGTTCTGATTTTTACCAGTCATCTGATTTAACGAGATTCCTTCAAGCGCATTTTTTACAGTGTCGTTTATTTTTTGCCATGGTTCTTCTACACTACATTTCGTCTCATATGCGCATTCACAGGTATTAGTTGAACATTCAGTAAGAGCTATTGGGCCTTCAAAGGTTTCAATTATATTTGCAACAGATATATCATCTGAAGATTTTGAAAGGGAATAACCTCCTTGACTTCCTCTTTGAGAATTCAATAATCCCTTACCTGACAATACCTTTAGAAGTCTGGTAACTGTTGGTAAAGGGATTCTGGTGTCTTCAGAGATTTCTCTAGCAGTATGTACCCCGCTCTGATCCATATCTGCAATTCGGGTCATGATTACTATCCCGTAGTCCGTCAGTTTGTTTATTCTCATCATGGTGTATTCACCTCAAGTAATTTGGACCAAATTAGTCCTATTTAAAAGTCACCTTGTAAAATGTCTGAACATTACATTTATATCCATGCATATTACGTGCAATTGGGAACCTATGGAATCTAGTTCTGCTATGACTCATATTCTGACTCTGGAGTCTGTAAAAGAAGAGATTTATTCACGTAACAACCCTACTTTGACTCCGATAGATATTGAGGCCCATGCAAGTACCGTACATAGGATACTGGAGTTGAAGAAGAAGCATGACGTAGTCATACTTGGGCACAATTACATGGAGCCTCTGGTCTTTGGTATTTCTGAACAGAATGAACAAGGAGATTCTCTCGCACTGAGTATGACTGCGGTTCAGACCGATTCTCAGTATATTATATTCAATGGCGTGAGATTTATGGCAGAGACTGCCAAGATCCTGAATCCCGAAAAGACGGTTCTGATTGCTGATAAAACGGCCGGCTGTTCGTTGGCTGACGATTTCAGTGCCCAGGATGTAAGGAATCTCAAGGAGAAATACCCTGGTGTCCCGGTCATGATCTATATCAATAGTTATGCCGAAGCGAAAGCTGAATGTGATGTTTGTTGTACTTCAGCTAATGCAGAACAAATAGCTCTGAAAATGCCCGGAGATGAATTAATATTTGTCCCGGATCTCTTCTTTGCTCAGAATCTGGAAATGGTCTTAAAGGGAAAGAAGAAAATCTTGTATCCTGGAAATGATAATGGTACCAAGGGCGCAGTCTGTCAAGTTCACGAGAAATTTAGTTTAGAGGACATATTGTCCGTTAGAAGAACATTTGGAATTGATAGGGATAGTAAAAATCGGATGCTTTATGTTCATTGGGAGTGTAAACCTGAAGTATTGCAGGAGGCCGATTTCTATGGAAGTACCACCCAGATCAGCAATGACATTTCCCGCCGAGTCAGGAATGGAGGTCTTGAGAAAGCCTTCATTGCTTCCGAATGTGAGTTAACATCGAACCTGATGGAAGAATTTCCGACAGTGGAGTTTGCAACCGCCTGTTCAGTTCGTTGCAGTCATATGGCTCAAATCTCCCTGGATAAGATTCGGCCTATACTGGAGGCAATCGATTCAGGCAGTGATCTTTCCAGATGGGAAGTAACCCTTCCTGAGAAAATTATTCAG
>CAUYZR010000036.1:0-11720 GCA_963577905.1 Candidatus Thalassarchaeaceae archaeon | reverse complement strand
CAAGCCCCCCATCCAGCTATGGATTCAACAAAAAGACCAAAATTATAGTGAGTAGTCGCAGTCACAGAGTAGCTACCTTGCGTCTGTCCACCCAATAAAATACCATAAGGAGTGGATTCAGAGGTCGTAATACTATCAAAAGTAAGGGTGTCATTTTCTCCCAGATTTTTGAATTTGATTACTAGTTTTGCAGTTACAATTGTGGAAATATCCAATTCATCTTCATCAAAATAACCGATTTCATAGAGTATACCACCAATTGCAAGACTATTCACGATTAAGATAGCTATTATGACGTTCCTTACTTCACTCAAGTTATATCTCTAATTCTTTTCTCTGATTCAGGATATGAGAATCGCTAGCCTTACCGGATAGGGCACAATAGATTGGAAAACCAAGGACAGTGAAGGTTATTATACTCGATAAAAGGTGATAAAGCATAAATGGCAAACCAAGGAAATAGACTAGCACAAGGCTCTCAGGGGTATGGACATAGGATAGCCAGAAAACCCCAAAGTTGGTCCACGTATCGTAAATTGTTGCAAAGATCAGGCCCGATGCTGTAAATTTGTAGACAGTTCCCGGTTTGAATTCTCCTCCGATTATCTGCCGGAACCTGGAAGTTATCACAGATACTATTAGGAAACCGGTGTAAGTGAATATGATGATTTTCGAAGCTCCAAAGTATCCAAGATATATATCACTCAAGACTATCATTGAGAGAGTGACCATCATCGCAATGCTTGCAGGTAATAGCATTGAAGCTAGGAATACCGATACCATAATGGTTTCGAAGTTATGATAATCGTGTAAAGCAATTCTCCCTACAAAACCCAATGCAAAAAGCAATATGGCCGTTGCTAGAATTGGTAATCTTGTCTTTGCCACCTATAGGCATTTAGAGCCTTGAATAAAAATCAATGCATCAGTTTTTGGATAATTTCCAAAAACATTTGATATGTCAACCTTTTGGTGTTTATGTTGTAACGACTGGGATGATATGAGTTCACAAGTTTCCAATCTTTGTCCGGTAGGGTGTGGATTGTTTCGTGTCCAAATTTAAAACCAGTTTGTCTCAGTCCCATACTGGAAATTAGTTGCCTGTGGGCCAAATTGCCTAAGGCCAGTACAAATTTCAGATTTCCCATCATTTCAATTTCCTGAATCAAGTATGGCCTACAGTTCAGAATCTCCTTCTGTAGGGGTTTGTTTTGTGGGGGGGCACATCTGACTGCATTGGCAATTCTTACACCATATAGTTCTAGTCCATCATCTATAGATACAGCTTCTTTCGACGAGGAGAATCCAAATTCGTGAAGGGCCCTATACAGGACTTCACCAGCATAATCTCCTGTGAAAGGCCTCCCCGTCCTCCCAGCACCGTGCCTTCCTGGTGCTAATCCTATGATTAATACATGAGCTTCCAGACTTCCAAAGGATGGGACGGGTTTACACCAGTAATCATCAATTTCAAACCCGTCTTTTCTGCTATTCAGCTTTGTTTCACTAGCATATTCAACGAGTCTGGGACATTTCTGACATCCGATTATTAATTCATCAAATTTCTTTGAGTTCAAGGCCATGGTTTATATCGATAAATATAGCAAACCCCTTATTAAGGGGCCCAAGGCTGGAGCAAGGGTGATTGTAATGGACGTTGATTACAAGAAAAAATTGTTTGCGAGTGCAGTATCTATAGCTTTGGTATTTTCGAGTCTCATGCTTTTAACAGGAGCACAAGCCGGAGCTGAGGATGATTTGGAGGTCAGTAATCTGTATGAACTTACAGGTAACCCTCCACCAAGGGCCAATATACCTTATGATTTTTTTGTAGGCTGGAAAAACACTGGCGATGATTCTTACGATGCAACCGTACGCCTCTTTTCTGATTGTGATCAGGATGATTTAGCAGACGAGTCTAGCACTATTGCCATGGGTGCTGGAGAGGACGGCAGCGTTACGTTGTCAGTCACCTTTACAGAAGTGGGTGAGATTTGTTATTCTGCAACTATCTATTATGCTTTAACTGATTACGGTGAATTCGAGAACTACATTAACGTTGAACCAGAGACCGGCGATGCTGATTTATGGATCGAATTCGATATGGAAGGTAACCAAGCATCACCAGGTGAAGAAGTAAGTGTCATCTTTGAGTATGGTAATGAGGGGGATGTAAGCACTCTGAATCCAGTCACTTTTATGGCCTATTTCGATCCATTGGATGATAACGCTACCAATAGTTTTGACCCTTCTCCTTTGACCTTTGATTTTCTTAGCCCACCTCCTTCAGACGCACCTCCTGAGCCTGAGCGTATGGAATGGTACCATACTATTCCGAGCGATACTGACGAGGGAAGATACAAGTTTACGATTGTCATTGATTCTGATGAGAATAATACCGATGAAGATCCTGATTTAGATAATAACAACGCAGAATTTGAAATGTGTATCGGTGACTGTAGCGAGCCCGATCTTAAGATTTGGGATAATGGTATAGATTCAATTCGTGCTGAACCAATTGACCCCATATCTGGCAATACTGTAACTTTCAAATATTCGATTGAGAACGCAGGCGAGGGAGATGCCGAGCCACCAGGTCCCTTTGATGAAGAAGACGGCGAATTGGTCATGCATCTTGAGGTCATGAAATGTCCGGATGGAGACTGTTCGGAACAAACATGGGTCTTTGTCAATCAAAGTAAATCCATTAGAACTCCTATAGGGGCTGGTGAGATTTTCACATCGGATGCTATTCTAGCTGCCAATTGGAGCACAACATCTGATGATGCCGGATTTTGGAATGTCCGTATTGTCGTAGATGGAGAGAATGTAATTGATGAAACAGATGAGGATAATAATAATCTGGATTGGTTCAAGGTATATGATGAATATTTTGAATTGAAGGAACAGAGACCTGATTTGATTGTGAACAGTATTGATGAAGGCCAAGGTAAAGTCTACCAGAACGACCCCCGAACAATTCAGATTGCGGTGACGCAGAGTATATTGGGTGACCTCATGGCTGACGATGCTGATGTCTTTATCAAGATTAGAGATCCCGATATGAGTGTAATTGACTGGTTCAAGATCGATGATTCCAAGACCGTTGGTTTCCCACCTGAAACTACTCTCTTTGAGTATACTTGGACTCCCACTAAATTGGGCGTCTATGAGTTTTATGCTTGGGTTGACAAGGATGATACTGTACTTGAATGGGATGACACGAATAACCAATATGATAGTGATAAATACGTAGAAGTTTTTGAGAAATTACCTGATTTACAGGTGGTTAGCGTATCTGTCGCCCCCCTCAATGATGACGGCTATGCTATGGTTGGAGTCTCCAGTGATTTTACGGCCACCATTGCGAATGTCGGTGTCCGAAATATGACTGCAAGTGAGGGCAGCAAACTGGAAGTTACATTCTATACAGCAGCACCTATCTCAGCCCAATTAGCTTTGATTAATGTGGATCAGGCCTTGGCAATGGGCGAATCCATTGACATATCAATTCCTTTCAGGTTCTTAGAGAATGCCCAGTACCGTCTCGTTGCAAAAGTTGACGAAGCTAAACTGATTCAAGAGGAGGATGAATGGAATAATGAGGATTACAAGAACATCTATGCAGTAAGTTCAATGGATGCTTATGTTTCCAATTTGAGTGTTGCTGTTAATGATGGTCTCGCCGGCAAGGACCACCCAATCACCTTTGATCTGGGTATGTCTAATATTCCTGAAGAAGGTACTTACAGACTTCATTTCAACGTTTCGATTGATGGAACTTTTGGATTTGGTGAAGTATTGGCGGTAGCAATGGAGAACATGACTGGATTCTATCCTATAGGAACGGGCTATCAGGTTGGTTCTTGTACTGGAAAAGCATCAGATGGTTCCACTTTGACAACTAGAACTGATTGTGAAGCTGAAGCTCAAAAGATGGGTAACGATTATCCTACATGGAAATCGGGACCTTATGGTTTTATTGATTTTAATTCAAGTTATAATCATCAGTCAGTTGTAATGCCTTGGATTCCCAGTGCAGATAGAACAGATGACTACGTTGTATTAGTTGAGGTCAGTAGCGATATCAATGTTGTTTTTGATAATGATGCTGCTAATGTTTCCATAAGTATTGAGAAGTTAACCACTAATCTGTTAGTGGAGTCTATTAAGGTGACAGAGGCTGATGGTTCGGCCACGATAAAGGTCACAGTAGGTTATCCACAAGGTGAACAATCTCAGTTGGATACAGATGTTGCTTTGAAGGTATACCGAGCCTCGGATTATGCCGAAGGTGGCGCACCCATTGATGAATTGACTACAAAGACCATAACAGGACTTCTAAAGGGTGATTCGCGACCAATTTCATTTACATGGGCAGTGAAAAATGGAGACTACATTTTTGTAGCGGTTGTTGACCCAGACAATCAAGTAAAAGAAATTAATGAGATAGATAATGAATTTCCATCCCAAGATGTAACTTTTGGAGGTTCAACTTCAGTAGACCCTACTAATGAGGAAGACGAGGGACTCTTTGGATTACCAGCGCCTTCTATGGCGATAGCCATGGGAATGCTTGGCCTTGTAGCTTTAGCACGTAGAAGAAGTTAATGGAACATACAGCACTGCTATACTTTGTCGGCCCTGCTGGTGCAGGAAAATCGACTTTGGTGGCTACTTTACAGGAATGGATGCAGCATCAACGCTACGATGGTGTAGCCGTCAATCTTGATCCAGGTGCTGAGACGGTTCCTTATCAGGCTGCTATCGATGTACGTGAAAAATTCACGTTGAAGGAGATAATGAACGAGTATGGTTTAGGGCCAAATGGCGCCCAAGTAGTTTGTGCAGACCTGCTGGCTGTTGAGCTGGACTGGATTCGTGGTCATTTAGAGGAGATAAACTGTGACTATTTTCTGGTTGATACTCCTGGACAAACCGAGCTTTTTCTTTATCGTGAGGCTTCTAAAGTCTTTGTTGAGAATCTATCCGATCGTTCAGCAATGATTCTACTTCTGGACCCTCTTCTTTCACGAACACCAGATGGTTTTGTGACCCAATTACTTCTAGCTTCCGCAGCCCACTTGAGGTTCCAGATACCTATCTTTCCAGTACTGACCAAGTGTGATCTTTTGAAGCCCGAAGAAGTTGCTAACGTTCGCGAGTGGGCGGTAGACCTAGATAAACTGGCAATGTCCATGCCTCATTTGGAAGGAATGTCAGGAGTTCTTTCTTCGGAATTGCTGCGTGTCTTGCAGGTTCTTGCCTTGGAATCGAATTTGATTGCAGTGTCTTCCAAAGAAGGAGAGGGAATGGACGATTTGTACTCTATAATCCAGTCAACATTCGCTGGAGGAGATGACTTGGAAGCACATGTTGATACTGATTGATTCCCGTCTTTAGTGGCTATTATTAATACTGCTATTATTAGGAGAATACATGCCTAATCAGGTACCTCTTATTGTTGAGCGACAAGGCAGTGTTTTGACCTTAAGTTTGAATAATCATAGTAAAAAAAATGCACTGAATTCCGAAATGATGGGAGCTATGACAGCAGCAATTGAGGGTTCCGGAAAATACAAGGAATTAAGGGCTGTCGTGATTCAGGGCGCAGGTTCAGTTTTCTGTTCCGGAGCTGAAGTAACTAGCTGGAAGGCAGAGGAATTACAATTATTGCTCAGGTCTTTAGTTGAATGTTCTTTACCAACCATATCCTATGTCCATGGTATTTGTTTAGGGGGAGGAATGGGCCTAGCTGGTGCATCGGATTTCGTTTTGGCCGAAGAAGGGACTAAATTTGGTTTCCCCGAGGTCAAGATAGGTATGGTTCCAGCAGTCATATCTCCATATGTTGCCCGAAAATTAAGTCTAGGAAAGATGAGAGAATTATTCATAACTGGAGAGATATTTGGAATATCTCAGGCACTTTCTATAGGATTTCTATATGGTGTTGGAAAGAGGAATGAAAACGGTACTCTTCAAACATTAATATCAGATATTGAGAAAGGGGGTCCCCAAGCCCAGACACACATCAAGAGATTATTGGATGGGGATATTTTATCTAGGAGAATTCAAGAAAGGGACTTGTCATTGGCAGATTTCATATCTCAGATAAGGGAAGGTTCTGAATCTAAGGAGGGTATCAGATCATTTTTAGAAAAGCGGAAGCCAGATTGGTGTCGTGATGATTAAAAAGATATTGGTTGCTAACCGAGGAGAAATAGCTTGTCGAATTATCAAAGCTTGTAAAGAAATGCAAATCTCTACAGTTGCAGTATACTCGGATGTTGATTCAGAATCTCCCCATGTGTTAATGGCAGACGAGGCGATTTTGATTGGACCTGCCAATCCTTCTGAAAGCTATCTGGATTTCGATAAAATTGTAGGTGCTGCAAAACAGACAAATTCTGATGCTATCCATCCAGGTTATGGTTTCCTCTCAGAGAATGGTGATTTTGCCAAATATGTCAATGATTCTGATTTAGTTTTCATAGGTCCTAATCCCGATACAATAAAAGTGATGGGTGATAAGGCAGTATCCAAGAAAATGATGGCTGAGGCTGGAGTTCCTACTATTCCTGGTAACGATGGAGAACTAAGTGGTAATATCGATGCGGTTGCTCGTGATATTGGTTATCCGTTGATGGTTAAGGCAGCTGCTGGTGGAGGAGGGAAAGGGATGCGTATGGTTGAATCTCCTGAGGAATTGGAATCTGCTATTGAAGCCGCTAGTAGCGAGGCTCGCAATTCTTTTGGAAATGACACACTCATTCTAGAAAAATATCTTGATCAACCTAGACATCTGGAGGTCCAGATTCTGGGGGACCAGCAAGGTAATGTAATTCATCTCTATGAGCGTGAGTGTTCAATACAAAGACGCCATCAGAAGATAATTGAAGAATCACCATCTCCTGCAATAAACAACAAGCTTAGGAAAATGATGGGTGAGGCTGCGGTCAAAGCCGCTAAAGCGGTCAATTATAGTAATGCTGGAACTGTGGAATTCCTATTCCAGGATGGTAAATTCTACTTTCTGGAAATGAATACACGTATTCAGGTTGAGCATGGTGTCACTGAGATGGTTTGCGGGATTGATCTGGTCAAGTGGCAAATCAGGATAGCCAGAGGTGAATCCTTGGATATGGTGCAGAAGGATATCAAACAGCGGGGCCATTCTATAGAATGTAGAATTTATGCAGAAGACCCCTCAAGGAATTTCCTGCCAACTCCAGGGATTGTACGAAAAATGGTTCTCCCCGAGGGTTCTGGAATTAGAAATGATGTTGGTGTGGAAGAAGGTCAGGAGATAACCAGTGATTACGATCCGTTGCTTGCTAAACTAGTTGTTTGGGATTCTAATAGATCTGATGCTATTCGCCGTATGGACAGTGCTCTTGGTCAATTTGTTATACTTGGATTGATTACCAATCAGCCCTTCCTGAGAGATATTATGAAGAGTGAATCCTACCGTAAGGCTTCGTTCTCAACGAGATTCGTGGATGAACATTTCTCGGATTGGGAACTTGGGCCCCCATCACCGGAAGTTATAGCTACAGCTTTATTGGCTTCTAAATCCGCACCAGAAAAAGTTAGCCCTGTATCATCTAGGGATCCTTATTCACCTTGGAGTAACAAAGGCACCTGGAGGCAGAACATATAATGGCTGAAACCGTTACTATCGGTTCTAAATCATATTCGGTCAATATTCGCCGTTCAGGTTCCAGCTTTCGTCTTCAAATTGATGATAGAGATTATGAGGGGGAGTTTTCGAGATTGAACAATGGCAGTCTGGAGATAATAATAGATGGTCGCCGCTCCATCACCTATTCTGAGAAGAAATCAGATGAGTCCTATGTATTTGCAGATGGTATCAACTATGTTTTACGCCGGCAGTCCCATAAGGTAGGAAGTGTTGTTCAGGATGAACCGAAGGAAGATTTAGTTATGAGCCCTATCACAGGGAAACTGTTAGACCGGAAAGTTGCGAGCGGCTCCAGTGTAAGCGAGGGGGATGTGATCATTGTCTTGGAAGCAATGAAAATGGAACATAGGTTGAGATCGCCACGTGATGGGATTATTTCCCGAATCACATCTATTGAGATTGGTGGGCAAGTTAAAGAAGGTGAAATAATGTTTGAATTGGAGGACGAATGAGCATTATTCAGAGCCGGCACAATTCCAATGGTAAAGAAGCTAGTACTAATCGTGAACACAATGATTCTCTTTCCAGAGAACTGCGGAAGAGGATTTTAGAAAGTAGCAAAGGCGGAAGGCCAGATATGGTCAAAAGGCATAAGAAAAGAGGCAAACTTCTGGTGAGGGACCGTATTGAAGAATTGGTTGATTCAGATACACCCTTTCTCGAGTTTTCTCCTTTGGCAGCTTATGGTTTGTACAAAGATGAGGTCCCCTCTGCAGGCATAATTACTGGAATTGGTGTTGTCAATGGAAGAGAGGTGATGATAATTGCCAATGATGCAACTGTCAAAGGTGGAACTTATTATCCTTTGACTGTTAAGAAGCATTTGAGGGCCCAGGAGGTCGCTCAGGACAATCTCCTGCCTTGTATTTATCTCGTTGATTCAGGTGGGGCTTTCTTGCCTATGCAGGACGAAGTTTTTCCCGACAAAGAACATTTTGGTCGTATATTCTACAATCAGGCGCAAATGTCGGCTAGGGGAATACCTCAGATTGCAGTAGTTATGGGCTCATGTACGGCCGGAGGAGCTTATGTTCCAGCAATGTCGGATGAGACTATAATCGTGAAGGAACAGGGAACGATTTTTCTTGGGGGCCCACCTCTGGTAAAGGCTGCAACTGGAGAAGATGTGAATTCGGAAGAATTGGGCGGTGCTGAGGTACACACTCGAAAAAGCGGGGTTGCAGACCATTATGCACTGAATGATTCACATGCAATAGAGATAACCAGAGACATAGTCTCAAATTTGAATCGACTACCTAAATCCAAATTGGATATTTCTGAACCTGAGGAACCATTGTATGATTCTAAGGATTTGTATGAAATTATACCTAGTAATCCTAAACAGTCATACGATGTTCGAGAAGTTATAGCCAGACTGGTGGATGCTTCTCAATTCCATGAATTCAAGTCCAATTATGGCAAAACAATAGTTTGTGGCTTTGCCAGAATTATGGGTTATCCCGTTGGTATTCTGGCAAATAATGGAGTCCTTTTCTCAGAATCTTCTTTGAAAGCAACTCACTTCATAGAGATATGCTGCCAAAGAAAGATACCAATCGTCTTTCTCCAGAATATTATGGGTTTTATGGTTGGAAAGGATTACGAGGCAGGAGGGATAGCTAAGGATGGGGCCAAGATGGTAATGGCCGTAGCTAATGCCAAGGTCCCTAAATTTACTGTGGTTATCGGAGGTTCATTTGGGGCCGGGAATTACGGTATGTGTGGCAGAGCCTATCAACCTCGTCAGCTCTGGATGTGGCCTAACGCCAGGATATCGGTAATGGGTGGTGAACAAGCGGCCGATGTGTTGTCTACGGTCAAACAGGAACAATTATTGAAGGTAGGCAAGAAGATGAAGAAATCAGAGATTGAAGATCTAAGGAAACCAATTCTAGAGAAATATGAGATTGAAGGTAGCCCTTACTATTCCACTGCCCGTTTGTGGGATGATGGGATAATAGATCCATTAGACACTCGTATGATTCTGGCTCTCGGAATATCAACCTCCCTTAATGGTCCTTTGGAGAGTTCCAAATTCGGTATTTTCAGAATGTGAGCCATTTCTGCTGTAAGTGTTATATATGACCATGGTCCGGCCGCAATAGATGGAAGAGTCCATTTGTCGAATTGAATTGGAAATTGAAGACACAACTTACATTGCTAAGGTCCAGACTGATATGGGTGGCCCACGAGAGTATAGAAGTACACGTTTTGACGGTCTGCTAAATCAACTCATGAGTGAGTTACAGGCAGAGTTCGAACCAGACTTCGAATGAATCTTTTCCCAGCTCTTGGTGTAACCTTAGGTTTGATAATAGGATATTACTCAGTGAGGATAATTGCAGCACGTATGGGTAAACCATTACCCGGTCTGGGTGAGTTGATGTTTCCACTACACCATACGGATTCAAAGATAGATCAAGCAAATAAGAGAAAAGGCAAGCGTTAAATCCTATTGGAAAATAAGACTGTAGGCCTAAATATGAGATATCTACTAACATTTGCACTTTTGCTTGCCCTTTCTTTATCACTTAATGAGGACACTTCAGCTGAACCTGAAGTTTTCATGGTAAGTATAGATCCAGCTAATGTGGACAACCAGGAAGATCAGACTGTGACTTTCGAAGGCGACTGTTCAATTTGCAATGAGGAGGAACTAGACCATTTTTATTGGCGATCCTCCGTTGATGATGTTATCGCAGAGGGTTCTGATTTTATGGACATTAATTTTCAGATGTCCTCAATAGATTTCTCGACGGGAGACCATCAGATCACACTGCAAGTTAGGGATACCGGTGGAAACATGAGTGAAATTAATGATAATTCCACCGCTTACCTTGGAGTAACGGAGGGCCATGGTGGAGGCGGAGGTTCAATAGATGTCAATTTTGATGTGACACCTCCATCCCTACATCTAGGTGAAACTGCACGCTTTGCCGCTTGCACTGAGATGCAACCCGAACCCCAACCTTGTGTTTCCGACCCAGACCCAGATCTCAGCTTTGATTGGACCATTCAATGGGAAGGCGATGTGAATTGGTCATACCTTGGTTATACAGAAGCATTTGACTACAATAATTTTGTGGAAGGAACTCACAATATCAGTCTTATAATCACAGATAATTCTAACGAGGAGGTAAGTGATCCGGGGTATCAAGAGATAATGGTTCTACCTCCTATTCCTATTGCTGTAATCGATACAGATTATCAAATTACAATGAAGGAGGGACAGACATTAGAAATAAGTTCACATTGTGAGAACAATAATGCTGAGGTGATAGACTGTGAGCATTCATGGGAGATATGGGAGTACAAAGATGGTGGAGACTTGCAATTCAGGTTAACTGGAAAGGATATTGTTCTGAATAATCTTACAAACGAGGATCCAAATAAGTATGAAGTTATGCTGCGTACAAGTGATGATCGAGGCACTCTCTCTGCTTGGGTCAATGTTATAGTTACTGTAAATCCTCCTAACGAGATTCCATCAGCCGCGATAACAATCTCTCCCCAATCCTTAGGTGGTCTGACTCCAGAGTATTATCAGTACACTGACCTTACCTTTAGTTCTTCCAGTTCGAATGATCCCGATGGTATAATCGTAGCCTACAAGTGGTGGTTTAACAATGATCTTGTTTCCGAAGATGCCAACTGGATATCATCATTTGATGAGACTGGTATTTATCAGATTAAACTGGAGGTTCAGGATGATAATGGAGCTTGGAGTACGAAGGTTTCTACTAATTTCAAAATAGTCAGCAATAGTCCTCCTTCCATTGATTTTGTTATATCTTCCGAAGGCTTATTCTCCACATTTATCAGCACGCTTAGTGATGCAGAAGGCTCTGTCGTTGCATTCGAGTGGTTTATCGATGATGACCTGATTTCAACAGAGGCGAACACTACATGGGAGGCCAACCAAAGTGGTAGTTATGCAGTCACACTTAGGGCCATGGATGATGGAGGTTTATGGTCTGAGATTACTAAATCTTTCCAAGTGGAGTTACTACAGCAGAAA
>CAUYZR010000035.1:0-12690 GCA_963577905.1 Candidatus Thalassarchaeaceae archaeon | reverse complement strand
GAAATGCATCTTGGTCAGCAAACAATAGACTGGCTATTGGCAAAGCAATCCTCGGAAAATTTTGACGAGGGCCCCCCTCCTGATGTCAAAGTAGGATGGAGGACGATTGGAGTATCAGGATCCAGAATACATGCTATAGCCGAGATAATGACTGACGTAATTCTTGAGGAACAGGATAACATAGGATTTGAACTGGACATGGTGACAGGAGTGGCAAATAATGGGATTCCTCTAGCAACTATGGTCTCTGATCTATTAGGTATTGATTTTGGAATAATACGGCCTAGCCGTGAAGGTACGCAAATCAATTATGCCTCTAACTATGCGGGCTTGAATGGGAAAAATATAGTCATTATAGACGACGTTGTAAGTTCGGGATCAACCGCTGAAGAAGTGATTAAATTTATCAGAGAAAGAGAGGGTGTACCAGTTCTAGCTATGGTTCTAATAAATAAAAAGGCTGATAACAAAATAGACGACGTCCCACTCAGAGCGTTAATAAGGGCTAGACCGGTAAGAACTTAATGCACTGGGCTGACGTAGTCGCAGAAAAGTTATTAGAGTCTGGAAGTGAGCATGTCATCTCCTCGGGGATAACACCTTCTGGTCCAATACATCTTGGTAGCATGCGGGAGATTCTGACAGCAGATGCGATTGTTAAGGCTGTAAATGACAAAGGTGGAAAAGCCAGGCTCGTGTACGTTGCAGATAATGCAGATCCGCTCCGTATGGTCTATCCTTTTCTGGATGATGGAAAATACAAAAAACTAGTTGGTTTTCCTTTAGCCGAGATTCCTGCACCCAATGGTGATGAAAGCTATGACCAGTATTTCCTAAGACCTTTTTTTGAGGCATTAGAAAGAGTCGGGGTTTATCCAGAAGTAGTAAATAACTACCAATTTTATCAAAATGGAAAATTCGAAGAATGCACGAAAAGGATAATCGACCAGACGGAAACTGCTAGAGAGATTCTTGAAACCGTTTCAGGAAGACAACTGCCTAAAAACTGGTTTCCTTGGACCTTCAAAAACCATGATGGAAGGCTCTGCACAGGTAAAGTAACCAAATATGATTGGCCTTACGTCACCTTTGAAAACGATAAGGGTGAAGAGGTTACCAACAATATGGCCAGGGGTGAGGGTAAACTGCCTTGGAGACTTGATTGGCCCTCAAAATGGAAAGTCCTAGGGGTGACATTTGAAGCATTTGGAAAGGATCATGCTACCAAGGGAGGAAGCTATGATACCGGTAAAGAAATAATTGAAAAGATTCTAGGAAGTAAGGTCCCCCACCACATAGTATATGAATGGATTAATCTAAAAGGGAAAGGGGCTATGCATTCTTCTACTGGATTAGCAATATCTGCTGAAGAAATGCTAAGAATGGCGCCACCCGAAGTGATAAGATGGCTCATAATGCAACCTCAACCTAATCGTCATATTGACTTTGATCCGGGGCTAGGATTACTAAATTCAGTTGACAAATACGATAGAGCTGAGCAGGATATTTACGATGGGAAATTAGAAGAGAATTCTGTCAGGGCCTTTGAACTGAGCCAGATTGAATCACTATCGAAAAACAAACCCCAAGTGTTGCCATATAGACATTTAGTGACTCTAACGCAATCAAAACATGGAAACGATGAGATTATTGCGACGCTTAAAAGAACGGGATACCTCGAGAATCTAGAGGAGAATGGACGAAAAAGACTGGAAACTCGCACGAAGTGTATTAAAGGATGGCTTGAAAAACACGCTCCTGAAAGTGTTAAATTTGTAATTCAAGAAGAACCGCCTGAGATTAAATTCGATAAAGAAAACCTGGAACTGATTAGTCAACTGAGGGAAAAGATGAGCGAAGTAGGATGGACGCCAGAGGAAATCCATGATTCCTTCTATGAACTTCAGGAAGCAAGCAAAACTCCTGCTAAAGAATACTTTAGAATTATGTACAGTGTCATACTTGGGAAGGAGAAAGGACCTCGATTAGGTTTCTTTCTGGCGACTATGGAAAGGGACTTTGTTACAGAAAGACTGGGGGCCTACTAGATACCAAACTGTATTAACGGCCCAATTTGTAAACTTCCGTGAATCAACTCGTAGAATGTGTACCCAACTTCTCCGAAGGTCGAGACAAAGACAAAATAAAGCAGATAACTGATTCCATAGAAAAAATATCTGGTGTTGAATTACTTGATGTGGACATTGGTTCAGATACTAATCGAACCGTTGTAACTTTTATTGGTTCACCAAGCAAAGTTGAGGAAGCTGCCTTTCAGGCTGTAAAGAAAGCCTCAGAGATAATCGATATGAGAAAACATGAGGGTGCACATCCAAGAATGGGAGCGACGGATGTATGTCCCTTTGTCCCAGTCTCAGATATATCTATGGAGGACTGTGTCAATATTGCCAATAGAATAGGCAAAAGAATTGGAGAAGAGCTAGAGATACCGGTTTATCTTTACGAGAATGCTGCAACAACTGAGGATAGGCAAAATCTGGCTACTGTTAGGGCTGGAGAATATGAAGGGTTAAAAGAAAAACTAGGCGAAGAAAAATGGAAACCTGATTATGGTAGCGCAAAATTCAATGCCCAATCTGGAGCAACTGCAGTAGGAGCCAGAGAATTCCTAATTGCTTACAATATCAATTTGAATACAACCGACAGAACCTATGCAAACGAAATTGCATATGAAATCCGAGAAAGAGGCCGTTGGAAACGAACTGGAAACATAGATCCTTTCTACTACAAAGGAGATATAGTACACTTCGAAGAAGGAAAATATCCTGATGGAAACAGTGACTTTGTTGGTTCCAGCCTAGATGAACTGGCCAAACACTACAAAGAGACGACTGGGAAGGATCTGAAAGAAAGATATCTTTCATTAGGACTTGACCCCGATAACCTGATTGACAAACCCGTTTACAAGGATGGGAAATTCACGAACGTGAAGGGTCTAGGTTGGGTAATACCCGAGTATAATAGAGCTCAAATCAGTATGAATCTCACAAACTATAAAGTTGCACCTATACATCATATCTTCGACACGGCTTGTAAAGAGGCCAAAAAGAGAGGACTTAGGGTCACAGGCTCTGAAATTGTTGGCCTTATTCCATATGATGCCATGAAAATGGCTGCTGAACACTATCTCCTGAAAATGCACAAGTCATCTGGACTTCCAGTACCTGATTTAATGAATGTTGCGATACAGAGCCTAGGTTTATGCGACGTTGGTGATTTTAACCCCAAGGACAAGGTGTTGGGTATGCCCAAGGTTGACGGGGATCTGGCAAACCGAGTTACGTTCGACTTTGTTGATGAGGTTTCAAGGGACTCGCCGGCACCTGGTGGAGGATCTGTAGCCGCGTTATCTGGTGCACTAGGAGCTGCGCTTGGAACCATGGTAGCAAATCTGAGTACCAGTAAAGCTGGATTCGAAGACCAAAAGAAAAGATTAAACAAGATTTCCAGTAAAGGACAGGCTGTAAAGGATGCATTAATCAAGGCAATTGACGAAGATACCAATGCATTTGATCAAGTGATAAAATCCATGAGAATGCCAAAAGATACTGATGCAGACAAAAAAAGTAGAGAAACCGCAATGCAAGAAGGTTATCAGATCGCGACACAAGTTCCACTTGAAACTGTAAAACATTGCAGAAATGCGCTACAGATATGTTCTGAGATATCAAAATTGATGGATGATGGAATGGCCAGTGATGTTGGTTCTGGGGCTCTGATGGCAAATGCAGGGGCCAAAGCCGCTGCGTACAATGTTAGAATCAATCTAAAAAGCATCAAGAATGAAAAATTCTGCAAGACCACTGGAAACGAACTCGGGAAACTGATCGATGAATGTAACCTGTTGACTGAATTGGTTACACAGAATGTTGATAAAACTCTATAACTCTATTTCACAAATATTTTTACCACGAAATAAGTGACGCCTAGAGCAACTATGACTAACATTATAGTATCCAGAGAATAATTGCCTGCTAGATGAACATATTCTGTATCTGATGGCGGGAATGCCCGATTTGGATCTTCAGGATATTCATCAGAATTATCACCATACCCATCGTTGTCAGTATCTAACCACTCATTCGGATTGTCGGGGAATGCATCATTGTTATCACAATAACCATCTGAATCAGTATCTAGATAATCCTTGGGATTTTCAGGGCAGGCGTCAGAATTGTCACCATATCCATCGTTATCGGTATCAGTAGTCTCATTGGAATCTAATGGGAATTTATCATCATAGTCATTAATCCCATCAGAATCAGTATCATTATTCTCTGGATCGGTTCCGATACTATTCTCCATGTTGTCGCCAATTTTATCACTATCACTGTCAAGTGTCTCATTGGAATCTAACGGAAACGAATCCGAATTATCACCTACGCCATCATTATCAGTATCATTCCACTCTGCCATATCCAAAGGAAATAAATCAATATCATCGGTGAAATTATCATTATCCGTATCATTGCTAGCAGGATTTGTGTGGTATATGAAAATCTCGTCAAAATCATTCAGTCCATCACTATCCGTATCAGGATTTGTCGGGTCTGTGATATATCCATCAATGCCAAAATATGATTCTTCGGAATCACTAAGTCCATCACTATCGGTATCATTCGAAGTAGGATTTGTTTGGAATATACCATCATCGTTCTTGAAAGAATAATAATTGCCAAAACCCAGCGGTTGCTCATACACATATTGTATCTCATCCGGATTGAGAACACGGTCCCAGACTGCAAGATTGTCAATGGTTCCATTCAGATAATCTCCATTCTGGCCGCGGCACATGTAATTGTAATTTGTTGCTGTTTGAATGCTATGAGTGGGTGTTATACCTGTCTCTGAAACCAAAGTACCATTTACATACAATCTCAAGCTATCCTGAGATTCACTATAAGTTGCAGCTAGATTATACCAGACTCCAAGTTCAGCTTCAACGCTATCATTGGTTATGGGGGATCTGTATTCCTTGCTACCCGAAAAGACCCTAAATTCAAAATAATTTTCTGAATTAACGCCCAACCAGGTCCTACCATCATTAACAGTACCAAATACTGTTCCAAATTCACTGGTAAAGTTTGCAAGTTTGACCCAAGACTGAACTGTATACTCCGTAAATTTGGTGTTGTGGAGGGATTCGAATTCGACATAATCATCTACTCCATCGCAATACAAACCTTTACCATATAATGATGAAAAGTCCATGCTTGGACTGTTCATCGTGACACCGTTATTGGAATTGATTGTTTCATCTAAAATTATAATTGAATCGCCATCAAATTTCCAATAAGCACGCAAGCTGGGTTCAGATAATGAAAAGATTTTACTTTCAACAAGCATATTATCATACTCGTAAATGTTTGAAAGTGTATCATTATCCAAATCCTGTTCAGAATCGGGTGAAAGAGGATCGAGGCCCCAATAATATTCCCAGCCATCATACATTCCATCCATATCGGAATCAGAAAAGCGGGGATTGGTGCCCTGCAAATACTCCATCGCATTCGTGTAATAGAAATGTTCTGATACACCCTCAATATTCAAGTCAAAACCGTCATCATCTGAATCAAGCTGACCATCAATTTGCTTCATCGGGTCAAAACCATTCGCTAATTCATAGGGGTCTGGCATAGTATCGTTATCACTGTCTGCCTTTGTAGGATCACTAGAGGATAAATTGAATAAGTCGTATGCAAAAATCTCATTAAAATCAGACAGTGTATCGCCGTCTGTATCCTGACTGGTGGGATTAGTAAAATAATCGTTTATTTCTTCACCATCTAGAAGACCATCATCATCAGTATCATTATCATTTGGATCTGTTACAAAGCCAGTATCATTGAAACCAAGGCCCTCTACCCAATCACTAAGGTCATCATTATCCGTATCCTGAACCAGTGGATTTGTCCTATGCTCGGAACCAACATAATCGAGCCACCCATAGAATTCTTCACCGTCCAGAAGGCCATCTCCATCATAATCAGGATTCTCAAGGCCAGTACCTATAACTGATTCAGCATAGTTTGGGAGTCCATCCTCATCGTTATCAGCTTCAGCAGTTCCATAGAATGTCAGATTCCAAGAACGGAACTCACCAGTATAAGACGAATCCGTGTCATTAATCTTCAAAGTCCATTCACCAAAGGAATTCTCATCCCAATGCACCACTGAAGTGAATACCCAGTCCTTGTAATGATCACCACTGTCATCATGCTCACGGACAAGCTCAGATACTATACCATTAGGTGAAGTTAGAAAGAAACTAAGATCGCCTCGCCAATCATGCCAAACATCAACCATCACTTCAACACTCTCTATGTTTATGCTCTGGTTCACAATAACTGTAGATGAAATTCCATTATCGCTATTGTCTGGAATGTATGTGTCAACGGTTATCTCCCCTGTATTGACGACTATCTCACTATCAACCGTTTGCCAGAATTTAGCCACATTGACGGCTGCTGTCGCGTCAACCAACCCATATCCATATGCGTGATTGTACCAATAGCCTGCCTTTGTCTGGAACCAGCTAGGATGATTGGAATCAACTTTTCTTGAAGTCTGTACCAGAATATGTTGTACATCTCTCCAAGTCAGATTCTGATTGGCCTCAAGCATTAGAGCCACTACGCCTGCCACCATCGGAGTTGCTGCCGAAGTGCCACCCATATTTGGAGTATAGTCTGTGTCGTTATCTCCATCACTTCCAGAGACATCTGTCGTAAAAACAGAGGGATCACCCCCATAATTGTTTGAAGGTGCAGAAACTAACATGTTAGACCCCGTTTCTGAATACCATGTCTGTTCACCTTGCCAATCCACGGCTCCGATCGATATAGTATATCTGCTGTTCGCAAAACTGTCTTTATTGGATTGATCCTTGTTATCTAGACCATTGCCATTGGCCCAAGTATAGATAGCTCCAAGTCCATCTCTACCTTCTGAAGTACCCGTTTCAAGTGCTGCAATGGCCAAAGGCCCTGCTCCACCAAGTATAGTCCCTGTGTCAGCGAGTCCCCAGCTATTCGTGTAAATATCAATTACATCCATTTCATGCATAAAAGTATTGGCAATTGCTTCATCATTAGGCATGTAATCTTCAGCATACTCAAAACTACAATCACCTGCCACCAGCCTCAAACCGACTAGACTGGCGTTGTATGCTACGCCTGCGATTCCGATGTCATTGTCGCCTTTTCCAGCTACAATCCCTGCAACTGCTGTTCCATGCCAATCAACTTCATCAAAACCATCATCAGATGAATCAACAGGCATGACATTGGTGTCATTTCCACAATAATCATAACTGTACTGACTTAGAAAATTAGGTGAAAGGTCTAAATTATTATAGTCAATACCATCATCAACCACTCCGATTACAATACCATTACCAGTGAACTCATTCCAGGCCCCCTGTGTATTGAGATCGATTCCGGAAGTTCCCCCATTTTGACCATAATTATCAAGATACCACTGATCTCCAGATTCATAGTAGGGGTCATCTGGCTCATATCTTAAATCCAGATGTTGCTCAACCATGGGATAAAATTTCCATATATAACCTAAAATGTGCAATTCATTCAGATACTGAAATGCCAGGTCACCCGTTTGAAATTCGACAATCCATGTTCCACTCAAGATATCAAAGTCATGATAGGATTCAATTCGGCTATTATCTACTATCATACCAAGATTATTCAAGCAATATGGATCTTTGAGAACAACTACCCATTCCTTAGTCAAATATAGTTGAGGTAAAGAATATTTTTCTAAATCTGATTCTCGAATGAAAGCCGATTTCACACTATTGGAAAAAGTATTAGAGCCACAAATCTGTAGCTCTTCTACAAAGTTTGGAACAATAATTTCCGTACTATCCTGAACTTCAAAACTTCCTGTATCTACAAGACTCAGAATAATTGAACTTGCGATAAGCAGGGCTACAAAATAGGCCTTCATAGTGTTGTTAGAAGAACACCGTTCTAAAGGCTTTCAGAAAGATAAAGTCGAGTATTGTTTTAAAGATTCTGGATTTGCCAGCGCGTCCTTATTACTTACTTTTCTACCAGTGATAGTTGCTAAAACTGCCTTTTCGACCTTTTTACCACTAATAGTATAGGGTATATCGTCCACCTCAAAAATATATTTAGGAACATGGCGAGGAGTGGTTGCACTTCTTATCAAGCCCCTAATCTCAGACTCTAATTTTTCATCGAAATCTGTACCTTTAGTCAATTTAACACACAAGACCACATCTACGTCTCCTTCATTTGGTCTACCAACAACGACTGCATCTACAATCACCTCCATATTCTCGACAGCGCGATATATCTCAGCTGTCCCTATCCTTACACCACCTGGATTCAAAGTGGTGTCACTTCGACCATAAATTATCGCACCCCCACTAACAGTCATCTCCACGTAGTCACCGTGGGTCCAGACTCCCTCAAAACCATCGAAATAGGCTTCCTGATACTTTGAACCATCCTCATCGTTCCAAAAACCAATAGGCATTGAAGGGAATGGTCGTGTACAAACCAATTCACCACTCTGCCCAAAGACTGGTTTTCCATAAGGATCCCAGGATTGAACGTCCATTCCTAGTTGAGTGCATTGTAACTCACCTCTATGTACTGGTAAAATGGGTGAACCTGCTAGAAAGCAACCAATGATGTCAGTACCGCCTGATATTGATGCCACCTGAATATCGGAATGAACATTTTCATAGACCCAATCAAATTGCTCCGATACCAGTGGCGATCCTGTTGATAAAAGAGACCTGAAATTTGATAGAACCGCTACATTCTTAGGTACTAATTCCGATTTGCTACAGGCCGCCAGAAACTTTGGACTTGTTCCAAAATGTGTGATTCCAGTTCTCTCGGCCATTCTCCACAGAGTTCCTAAGTCCGGATGTCCTGGACTTCCGTCATAGAGGACTATGGATGCACCTGAGGCCAGACCTGAAACAAGCCAATTCCACATCATCCAGCCACACGTCGTAAACCAGAATAATGTATCTCGCCCCTTCTGTATATCACACTGTAACTGGTGCTCCTTCAGGTGCTGAATAAGTGTACCACCTGCACCATGAATTATGGATTTTGGTGGTCCTGTAGTTCCCGATGAGTACATGATGTACAATGGATGATCAAAAGGTAATTGAACAAACTCTGGAATCGTTGAATCATTGGATACTAAATTCTGATAATTTATTACCGAAGAATGGTTCAATTTACATACAATGTCCACAAAGTCTATAGAAATAATATGTTCAATATTATCTATAACCTCTAGAACACCATTGATTTTGTTCTCCAGCGAGAATATCTTGCCATTATATTTGTATCCGTTCGAAACTATCATGACAGAAGGTTCGACCTGGCCAAACCGATCGACTACTCCCTGTGAACCAAAATCAGGAGAACATGAGGTCCAGACCGCGCCTGTGGCTGTAGCTGCCAGCATGAGGATTACAGTCTCGACACAGTTGGGTACGAAAGCCGCTATTCTAGTTCCTCGAGTCACTCCTATTTCTTTCAATCCCTGTTGGGCCGCTGCAACTGACTCATTCAACTCTCCAAATGTCAGAATCTGGTCTTCCCGACCTTCTCCAGTACTAATTATTGCAATCTGGTCCTTATTTCCGGCCAGAAGGTTCTCAGCATAATTCAATTCAGAACCCGAGAACCAGCGTGCCCCAGGCATAGTGGGATTATCCAAAATCGAATCATAGGACCTAGAATGGATTATCTTTGAAAATTCCCAGAAATGGGACCAAAAATCTTCCATATTCTCGATTGACCAACGATGTAGATCTGAATACGAATTCGACTCAAGAGGTGATTTCTGAATGAAATTGTGAAGTAGACTGGACTTGATTCTATCCTCAGATGGACTCCATACCAGACGACCCATATTGACAGTAACGGACGGTGGTTAATGAATATTAACTAAAGCATCCCGGCCTTCTGAATAATCATCAATTGTTCCGTTGACAATTTTTCGCCTGCTAAAAACTTTGTGAAGAGATCCTCCGCACTGGCAGCATTAGCCTTTTGGTCCGCGACCGAACCTGACCTACTGTGGGAAGCGGTCATTCTATCTATTTCTTGCATTGCACGCAAATACTCAATGTATTCGTTGTGAACTTCATCGGCTTTTTCCTTGGCTTTGACAAACTTTCTCTGTCCAGAATCGGCCTTTCGGCGTGTGGATCGGTTCAATTTTAGAGACTCTTTCATCTGGTTATGGCATGCCTGCGCTTCCTGTCTTGATTTCTGCATTTTCTTGCTTAAATCTCTGCGATTATTTTCAACCTCCCTGAATTCGTCACGAGCTTCCAGAACTTCAGTATCGGTTTCAATCAGTTCATCATGCTCTTTGATCTTGTTCTGGAGTGAACTAATTTCTTCAACCAGTGCTCTTTCCTTGTCTCTTGTCAAGGGAGTGGTCATCTGTTTGATCTCCAGTTCCTGTATCTGCTTTCTCAACCTAGCAATAGGTGGAAGATTACGTCCTGAAAAGCGAGCGCGCTTTAATTTCAGGAACTTTTCTTTCAGGACTCTGACAGCATCAGATATATCACGGCGTTCGTCACGGATCTGGCCTACTTCCACATTAAGGCCGTTTCTACGATCACGATAAAGATGTACACTATCCATATACTCCTTGGCTTTGAGATTCAACTCATTACGTGTGGAAGCATGTGCCTGTGATTTCAGATTTAATTCGTCTCGCTTAACACGTATCTCTTCAGCCAGAATGTGATACTTCTTCCTTTTTTTTCTTAATTCAGAATGCGAAAGTTCATCAAGGTTCTCAAGCTCAATCTTTCTTTCCTTTTTATCCTCAGAAACTTCTTCTACTTCTTGATTGGAGGCAACCAATCTCGCAATAAGTTCTGATTTTTTACCTGATACTGGGAGGCCTGACTCTTTGAGCTTCGTCTTCAGCTCGGCTACTGTCAGACCGTCGTAGTCTTGGGCATTATCTGTAGAGCTTTCGCTATCATCAGAAGGCTTCGGGCCTTCGGCTGCTACAGGGGCTTGGGTTTCCTGTTCGGAATCCATTGAACTTCATATGGGTTTTGAAACCCATAACAACCTCAACCGAAAAGTGCACCAAGTCCAGATACAGCGTCTTCTTCGCTGACTTCTTCCTCTTCTTCTTCTTCGGCTTCTGCCTCAGCTGGGGTCTCTTCTGAGGATGCAGCGGCGGCTGGTGCGGCACCAACGGCTGGTGCAGCAACGGCTGCTGTTGCCATAGCTTCCTCAATATCGACTCCTTCTAAAGAAGCGACAAGGGCTTCGGCCCTTGATTTTTCTGCCTTGACGCCTGCGGCCTTCAAGACTTTCTCAACGCTCTTGGCGTTTACCTCTGTTCCTGCGGAATGCAGTAACATTGCTGTATAGACGTATTCCATTTTTTGCCTCCTTATTATCCGAATAAAGCTCCAAGACCTGAGACTGCATCCTCTTCAGACACTTCCTCTTCCTCATCTTCGTCCTCTTCTTCAGAGGATGACGCTTCTTCCACCGGCTCAGGCTTTGCAGCGGCAGTAGTCGCGGCTGCATTACCAAGCATCTCTTTCAACTCATCATCGGCACCATCTCCAGCGTGCCCGGCGACGCCAAGCATCGCACCATGGGCCTTAGCCAGAAGGGCCTTGATTGTTGACTCCGAGGGATATGCAGTCAAGATTGCAACTGCCAAAGCATCGTTATGAGCCTTGGAGAGCAAGGGCTGCATTGTCGCCCCAGTGAAATACCGTGTATTGAATGCCAGATTGAATGCCTGTGCCGTGGCCGATTGAACATGGCCCCGGAACTCATTCAGATCTATGTCAAGTACATCTGATAGATAGAAAGTCTTTCCATCAAATGCGCCCAACAACTGCATTCCTACGGTTATCGGATAAATCTCAAGTTTAGTAAGTGCGGCAGCGACATCGGCACTGATGACTTCACCTTCTTCTACCGCAGTGTGTTTCTTTCGAATCACAACTTTTCCCTTTTCAATAGCTGCAGGGAAACCAGCCTTCTGGAAATCACCTACAACCGGTCCTGCCGGGAAAGCAGTCGGACCTTTCTCAATCACAATCTTTGAAGTGGCTGTCTCTCCACCCTTGGCCGGAGCCTGTGTCTTTGACTGCGTAAGCATCTGGAATATCTTGAATGGACTTTCAGTTGAGGATAGCAAGGCAGTCTGGTGAGGTCCAAAAATATCAATTACCTGTTCAACACCTTTATTGCTCTTAGAAGCATCCTTCAGTGCCAATTTCAGAAGACGGTTCCGGGACATTCTCAGTTTCACTCCCATATCTCGAAGTGAAGAACGCATGGCCAACATCTGCTTGGCGCCGATTCCGGATACATCTACCAGACCAACCACTGGAGCGGCCTGTACAAATTCCTGGATATTCGATACCTCTTTGCGTTTCCAATCTGCAACAATGGCCTTTGGCTTCATCCTAACCTCACCGCCTTGCCCATGCTGGTCTTGACCCACACAGAGGCTATGTTATCCATACCCCGATCAAGATTCGATACGACTCGCTTCAAAATGGTTTCAAGATTATCGGCTAATTGTTCCTGAGACATAGAAACATTTCCAAAAGGAACATGGAATGTTGGACGGTCCTTGGAACGGACCGGGACCAGG
>CAUYZR010000034.1:0-12795 GCA_963577905.1 Candidatus Thalassarchaeaceae archaeon | reverse complement strand
TCTAGTAGTACAAGGCTGTTTGGCGTTGCGTTTCTCAAAATGTTTGCTAACTCTAGCATTTCAACCATGAAAGTGGAATGTCCATGTACGAGGTCATCATGTGCACCAACTCGAGTGAACACGCGATCAACTATCCCTAATCTTGCCGAAGAAGCAGGGACGAAGCAACCGGCCTGAGCCATTACACAAATTAGGGCAGTTTGTCGCATATAGGTCGATTTACCACCCATGTTTGGTCCTGTTAGAATCATTAATTGACGCTGTTTGTTATCTAATTGTAAACTGTTGGGGATGTATTGCCCTTCTCTGAGGACTTCGATAACCGGATGTCTTCCATCTGAGATAGATAAGGCTCCATCATCTGACATTTCAGGTCTAACGTAATTGTTGGCCTGACTGACCTCGGCCAGAGAACAGATGCCATCAATTCTTGATACCGCCATAGTAGTTGCTTGTAAAGATCCTAAGAATTCTAAAATCCATTCTCTTAATTCCTTGAATAGTTCAGATTCAAGAGCCTGAGATCTTTCATCTGCTCTTAAAATGGAAGTTTCTTTTTCTTTTAATTTGGGAGTGATATACCGATCTCCCGCCGCTACAGTCTGTTTACGGTGATAACTTTCAGGTACTTTTTTTGCATATGCCTTTGGGACCTCAAGATAATACCCAAAAACCCGGTTGTATCCGATCTTCAATTTCGGAATGCCAGTCTTCTTCTTTTCCTCAGACTCCAGTGCAGTTACCCATTCCCTGCCGCTGCTGGCTCTTGCCCGCAGGTCATCCAGTTCCTGTGAATATCCCTTCTTGAAGATTCCACCATCCCTGATGACCAAGGGCGGATCCTCGACCAGTGCCTCAGCCAGTTTCTGGGAGACCAGTTTGTGAGGGTCTATGGATTTGATAAGTCTCTTCATCAGTTTGGACTTGAGCGGTTCCTCGCTCAGGAACTGTTTGAGATCCTTCAGTGTATCCAGACTCGAACAGAGACTATCCAGATCCCGAGGTGAGATTGAGCCATGTCCTAGTCGCGATAATAACCTCTCGACATCCTGGAATCCCTTGAGAATGTCCCGTATCTCTCGACGGCTAAGTGTATTATCGAATAATTCCTGAACTGCATCGTGCCTCTCATCAATCCTTTCAAGATTGTGTAGAGGTCTCAGCAACCAATCCTTCAGTCTTCTGGAACCACCGGCAGTAGATGTACGGTTGATGACTGCGAATAATGTATCTTTGGAAGAATCACTGATGGTACGTACTATCTCCAGATTCCTGAGGGTCACAGCATCCAGGGTCATGGTGTTGGTCTTGACCATAAGGGACGGTGGCCTGAGGTGCGGTAATTCGCTGAACTGAGTATCAGTGGCATAAGAGAGGATTGCTCCTGCAGCTGTAATGGCCATAGGATAAGTCTTCAATTCTTCTACATTCCCGAATCTTTCTTCTAGGATTTTCTTAGATATGGGATACATCCAGGTATCTGCCTTTCGTGGAGTTATATTCATTCCCAAGGCCACCATCCAGTTCTGGACGTTCTCGTTTCCATCAGGGATTATCACTTCTGCAGGAGAATAGCGAGCCATCTCAGATTCCAGTGATTCTCTATCTCTAAATTGGGCGGTCGAGAATTCACCGGTAGAAATGTCCATTATAGATAATCCTAATCCATCGTCAGTTTCATTTACAGAAGCCAGAAAATTGTTGGAATGGCTCAACATTGAGCCTTCGACAACCGTACCTTGGCTGACGATTCGAGTCACACCTCTTCTGACAAGTCCTTTGGCACTCTTTGGATCTTCAAGTTGTTCACAGATTGCAACACGATGTCCTTTCTTGATTAATTTACTAAGATAATTGTCTAAGGCATGGTATGGAACACCTGCTAATGGAATCGGATTTTCAGAATTCTTGTCTCTTGCCGTCAGTGCAATATCCAACTCTTTTGCGACAATTTTTGCATCATCTCCAAAAGTTTCATAGAAATCCCCCATACGATATAAGAGAATAGAATCCGGATTCTCACGTTTTATGGCGTGGTACTGACGCATCATGGGAGTAGACAAGAAATAGGGAATACCGGCCCTATTTATTTACTAACGGTGAAACTTTGGTTCCAATTAATTCAATAGCTTTCATCAATTGTTGGTGTGAAAGCCCAGCAACATCTAATTGAAAACTAAATCTTGAGAGCCCACCCAAAGCCTCACTGTGGCGTAGAACTTTTTCAGCAACTTCTTCAACATTTCCTACAACTAAAGCTCCAGTAGGTCCAATCTGAGATTCAAAATGAGACATTGTAACTGGCGGCCAACCTCTTTCTCTTCCTATCTTGGTGAACATCTCAGCATAACCTGGGAAGAATTCTTTGATAGCTTGTTCTCTTGTTTCGGCAATATATCCCAAAGAATGAACTCCGACTTTTAATTTTTTAGGGTCGTGACCTGCTTTTTCACCTGCATTTCTATACAATTCTACTAATGGAGCAAAACGATGAGTTTCGCCTCCAATGATAGCTACCATTAGTGGCAATCCAAGTACACCAGCTCTAACAAATGATTCAGGGGTGCCTCCAACTCCCACCCAAATTGGTAATGGATCTTGAACAGGTCTAGGATAGACTGCTTGTTCAACCAAATCAGGTCTAAACTTACCAGCCCAGTTCACAACTTCATTGTCTCGAATATTCAGCAATAAATCTAATTTTTCAGTATAAAGAGCATTGTAATCATGCATATTATATCCAAAAAGAGGATATGATTCAGTAAACGATCCTCTACCAGCTATAATTTCAGCACGACCGTTTGAAATTAAATCTAAAGTTGCAAAATTCTGAAAAACACGAACTGGATCTGATACACTCAGTACTGTAACTGCACTGGTCAATCTGATATTTTTAGTTCGGGCTGCTGCTGCAGATAGAATAATATGAGCTGCCGAATCCAAGAATTCTTTTCGATGATGTTCACCGATACCAACTTCATCTATTCCAATTTTGTCTGCATATTCTATTCTTTCAAGCAATTCCTCTAAAGCTTGACTATTGGAGATAAGTTCTCCATTTTCATCTTTGAAATTGGCTGATGCGAATGTATGTATTCCGATTTCCATTGAATTAATTGGAACTGAACTTTCGTCTATAATTAATTAGTGTTACTCTGCCGTATTCTTTTGGTATTCCTTCAACTTTTCTTGATACTCTTCTTCTTTTAGCCCGTGCCAGCCTTTACAAAAACCAGTTGGAGATCTACCACACGTACATTCACCCATGAAGTCCCCTACACCCCCCCTCTTAATTATATAATCTGTTCAATTGAATCAAAACGATTTACTTTACTAATTTTCTGATAAATTTCAGGTTGTGAATTTTCCTATTATAATCGAGATTTCATATAGTACCATCAAAGGCACCGCCAACAGGAATTGCGAGATTACGTCAGGTGGCGTGATCAATGCAGCCATAATGAAGAAGACAACTACCAGATGACTGCGGTGTTGGGCCAGTTGGTCGGTGGTGGTCAATTCCAGCCTTAGCATCAGCGTGGTCACAAGGGGTAATTGGAAAGTTATTCCCAATGAAAAAGTCAGAAGAAAGACAAAGTGGTAGAAGGCACTAAGACTGTAGGTTGTTTCAAGTCCCGCCTGGGCCGCGTCATTCTGTAAATATTCAAGAACTGTCGGCAACATCAGTTCCAGGGAGTACAGCATACCCATTGAAAAGAGGAGAAGGGCTATTACGAATATCAGTGCCAAATCAGTGAAACTTATCTCAGGAAGCATTGATCTGCTACGGATGATACGCCAGATGTGAATCATCACAATCATAGCTGTAGCAGAAATGGCAGCGTATCCCGCCACCCTCATTTTCAATATCAGGTATTCGGCCGGTGAAAGATAGATCAAGGTCGCATCTTCAGGAAGAAGCCGGTCACTTAACCATTCGATAATATCTGGAGCGACGTAGAAAACCGAGGCAAATACGATTGCCGTCAGCAGGAAATACATCCAGGCCCGTTTCTGGAGATTCTCAACAATGTCATCATAGGCCGCTGTTTTTGCCACAGTACTTCAGTTGGAGAGGGGTTTTGGTTCTTCCCCCGGAAGGTTAATTTACCTCGTTACTGGTAGGAAAGTAATGATTGGCACTACGGAGGCATTGATTATCGGTGGAGTGATACTCCTTCTTTTCGGAGCGAAGAAGTTACCGGAGCTCGCCAAGAGTATGGGTCAGTCGAAAGCGGCTTTTGATGAGGGTTTAAAGGAAGGAAAGTCTTCTGAGGAAGATGAAGATGAAGAGGCGTGACCTCTCTTTCAGCCTCAATAATATACTTGACCTGATACGTGGCAATATCTTCTCATTTATCCTGATTATTGGCCTTGTCTATTTAGTTGATTATCGAGACGTCTTTGGCGGTTCTAATGAGATATATTACGTCCTATCAACAAGTTTAGTCTTGTTTGTCGTTGTAGTTATAATTAACAAATACAAAAATCCGTTTCAATATCATCCTCACTATGTTCTTTTCGTGAAAGATAGAAATGATCCTATGGTTAAAATGGAACCAGTCCTAGACCTATTAATCATTAAATTAGGCCTGATCAAACCAGACGAATTTGTTAATGTAAGATACTCAATGTATCCTGATTTGGATGTAGGCCTTGACCTCGATCCGAATACAGGTTTCATAACTGGATTTCCGATGGAACTGGGGAATCACGCCTCGGAAATAAAAATGCAGCATCTTGGAGGTGAATATTCTACCATCATCAGGATAGAGGTCTTAGACACCCTCAAAGAGAAAACAGTAGCAGTAAGCGATGAACTTGCTCCGCCCCGCACAGTCGCTCAGCTTCTGGTTCGTGAAGAGGACATAAAGATAAGGGAGAAGGAATTAAGCAGTACCATAGACGAAAGACTCAGCGTTCTGGAGAGAGAGTATAGGGTGAAAGAGTCGAGTCTTGAAAAACGTCTCAAGTCAGAGGAAGAAAGCCATCTGAAGACGTTGTCCGCTACTAGACGGGCTCATGAGAAAGAGCTGAGAGATAAAGTCGATTCTCATGAAAAGGAATTGAAGGATAAAGACGCTTCGCATGAGAAAGAGCTGAGAGATAAATTCGATTCTCATGAGAAGGAATTGAAAGATAGAGATGACACGATAGACAAATTAGAGACTGAAATGATCCGTGCTTTACAAGATAAAGAAAGAGAATTCGTTGAATTCGAAAAAGAAACGAAGCTAAAATTCGAAGAAAAAAAGATAGAATTAGAAGAGAGTTACAAAGTAGAAGAGGAACCTGAGGAGGAAGTGGTTGAGGAAGAGCCGATAGAAGAGGAACCTGAGGAGGAAGTGGGTGAGGAAGAACCAGAAGAAGCGAACTACGAATCAATGACCGTTCCTCAGCTCAAGAAATTGTTGAAGGAGAAAGGATTGCCCGTTTCCGGTAAGAAAGTAGATCTGATATCTCGCCTAGAGAATAATATTTAATTTTAAAAAGAGCTTATAGTTTGAGGTGGCACGATGTTTTCAAGGCGTGTAATTTCTTTGTTAGTCGTACTGAGTTTTGTTTCTCAGGCGCTTGTCGTAGTAGATACAGACAATTCTTCTAATTTTGTAGAAGATTCTTCTCCTTTACAGCAAGTATCCGAGTACGGAGCACCTCGTTCTGGACACTATGAAATTGAAAATGCAACACTTCTCAAAGACATAAATGCAGAATTACGAGACGGGTGGCCTAAGGGCAGCAATCCTCAAAGATATTTTGCACACACTGACGGCAATCTTTACTGGTCTGCCAATGACAACAGTGGGTCGAATGATGGCATAAGAAGTAATTATGAAATGTGGAGCTCAGATGGTACAGAAGATGGAACTTATATGGTTAAGGACATATATCCAGGAGAGGGTAATAGTAGTAGCCCTGCTTTTTACGCTTCTATGGGAGATATATTGTTTTTTGCAGCTGATAATGGCACTACCGGTCATGAATTATGGAGAACAGATGGTACCGAAGAAGGCACTTACATGGTTAAGGATATCTGTACACAGTACGCAATGTGCGATGGGATAGAAGCCAATACACTTTCTGCTGAATACGGAGCATGGCCAATCTCGGTTAATGATGAGTTTATTCTTTTCCCGGCCCAGAATATCACTGGCAACGAGGAGTTGTGGAGATCGGATGGAACCGAAAACGGAACTTATATGGTTAAAGACATAAAGACATTCGATGATGATGGTAGTAAACCTCGTCATTTTCGCCTTCTTGGAGATGACAAAGTCATTTTCTCAGCTATTTCTTCTGGTAATAATAGAGAGTTATGGATAACTGATGGAACTGAAGAAGGGACTCAATTAGTAAAAGACATCAATTCAGGAAGTGACGGTGGTAATCCACAGTGGTTTACTATGTTGGATGATGTATATTATTTTATGGCAGAAGATGAAAACTACAAAAGAGAATTATGGAGAACAGATGGAACTACAAATGGCACCTATCGATTAACTGCACTTGGTACCGGCAGCACGTCTGGCCTTCTTTCACCTGCCCTGCCTTTTAGAGACTTCCTTGTTTTTGAGGGGTACCAAGCATGGCCGGACGAGCAGGAATTGTACAAGTATGATCCATCAACGAATGAAACAACATTAATAACGAATTTTGAACAAGATAGTGATGCTTACGAGCCCCGACTTAGGTTCGTTGTCAATGATAAAATCGTCTTTCAAATGTATTGTGAAGGATATTGCGATGAGTTGTGGACAACTGATGGAACTGAAGTATCGTCATCTTTCTTTTTTAACAATACACTAGATAGCGATAGATTTATTTTCAGCCCAATGATGATGCCTCCAACTCGCGGCCAACCACACTTTAACACATATTTTCCAGTTCATGAAAATGTAGGCATCTTTACTACTGGTTATGGTGAGAATGAAGGTATTTGGGCTACAGATGGAACTACAAATGGCACTTACCGGATTACATATAATCTGACTGGTATTAATGATGGACATATAGCAGGCGGGAATTTATTTTTCTCAGCATTTGATACAGTCCATGGAGAGGAGATGCGAGTAATTCGTAACTTTACAACCACCGCGTATCATACTTTGTATAAAGATAAAGTGATGGACCCAATTACTTTTGATTACAGCCTTGAATCAACTTATTTTCCTGGTGAACCGCACACTCCTTTCATGGTCAAGGATATCAATCCTGGCGATGATGGCGATGGCGCATATGATATTGTTACAGTAGGTGACACGGCATATTTTAGAGCTAATGATGGTACCCATGGCTCGGAATTATGGAAGAGTAACGGTACGGAAAATGGTACTATGTTGGTCAAGGATATCAATCCCAGCGGAAGCAGTGATTCTGGCTTATTGGACAGAACTATAATTCCTTTTAATGACAATCTTATTTTTGTTGCTTGGAACGGAAGTTCAACAGGACCTGAATTATGGATAAGCAATGGTACTGAGAATGGAACGTCGATGCTTAAGGAGATTGATACAGGGGATACAAGTTGGATAAAGGATCTTACAGTTCTTGGAAATTACATCCTCTTTTCAGCAGAAGATAATGGCATTTATGGAAGAGAACTATGGAGAACAGATGGAACTACAGAAGGGACAGAGATAGTCAAAGACATCAATCCAGGGACAGCTGACGCTCAACCTCAGAATTTTTATGTTTTGAACGATGTATTGTATTTTAGCGCTACAAACTCTACATATGGCCAGGAATTATGGAGGTCCGACGGTACTGCTGAAGGGACATACATTGTCAAGGATATCAATCCAGGTTCAGATGGAGATAGTTATCCTCAATATTTGTCATCAGAGGGCAACACTCTATTTTTTGTAGCTAAGGATGGCACTAATGGATATGAACTTTGGAAAAGTAACGGTACTTCAAATGGAACCGTCATGGTTAAGGATATCAATTCAGATAGTTCAGGATCCTTTGACACAACTAAAAAATTTCAATTGGTTTCTTTCAATGGGGAAATTTATTTTCCAGTAGATGACGATTCTGGTAATGGTGTTGAACTTTGGAAGAGTAATGGTACTGCGGATGGAACAGTTATGGTCAAGGATATTCGTAGCGGTTCGGAAAGTTCAATTCCAATGTACGTGGACCACCTCCTTCATAAATCAGCAGTCGAACTTAATGGTTTTTTGTATTTCGCAGCTAATGATGGTGTGAAAGGTAGAGAATTATGGAGTACGAATGGAACAGAGGATGGGACTACTATTGTTAAGGACATTCGTAATGGTGGTACTGGCAGTTCCCCTCGCGAATTTTTGCTAACAGCGGATAGAATATTTTTCAAAGCTACTTCGGGTACATACGGCAAAGAATTATTTGTAACGAACGGAACAAGTACAACACTTTTTCATGATTTCTATGGTGGTGGCAATACGCAAAATAATCATGGATTGGGGCAGTCAATTTCATACCTAACTCTATCAGATACTGCACTTTATTTGGCGGCTCAAACATTCAATACTGGTTATGAACTATGGCGTATCGACAACGTTTCTATTCTGGATGAACCAACTTGGGAAATTCATCCTGATTTGCCTGCAAGTTTGTCCTTTAATTTAGCGAATGGAACAATCACAGGAACTCCAGATCAATTATTTAGTTTTATCAGTTATACAGTTTATGCCAATGGGAGTGTCAGTGAAACTTACAAAATCAGGCTTCAATCACTACAATATCCCGATACAGACGGCGATGGTGTTTGTGATGGCGCGTCGGCAGTAAGTGGTATTTGTACAGCAGGCCCAGATGCTTTCCCGTTTGATGCGGCCGCTTCGGTTGATACTGATGGTGATGGAATGCCAGACACATTAACTGGCAATTCTACTTCAGAACCACCGTTAGTAGAAGATTTAGACGACGATAATGATGGTTTACTTGATTTAGATGAGATTGCTAATGGAACCGAACCATTGAATCCCGATACCGACGGAGATGGTTATTGTGATGGCTCAGTAACTGTCGGATCTTGCATTGCAGGCGATGTATTTCCACTAGATGAAAATGAATGGTTTGATACCGATGGTGATGGCACTGGCAATAATGCCGATACAGACGATGATAATGATGGGCTCGATGATACTACAGAAGCTTCGTCAGATCCAGTTACTAATTCAACTAATCCCGATACAGACGGTGATGGAGTTTGTGATGGTTCGGTTAATGTAACGATAAATGATGCGCAAATTTGTATTGGTGGTCCTGATGAATTGCCAACAGATCCTGACGAAACGATTGATACTGATGGTGATGGTATTGGAAACAACGGAGATACTGATGACGATAATGATGGCCTCTCAGATGATGAAGAAAATGAACTTGGAACCGATCCTTTAGATCCGGACACTGATGGTGATTTCTATTGTGATGGTCCAATTGTAGTTGCTGGCTGTGCTGGTAGCGATGATGCATTTCCACTTGATGATAGTGAATGGTTAGACACAGATGGAGATGGTATTGGAAACAACATAGATCCAGATGATGATGGCGATAGTTATGATGATATTTGGGAAATTGATAATGATTACGATCCTCTGGATGGTTGTGATCCTAACCTTAATTCCTCAGCTTGTGACCAAGATAATGATGGTTTAAACAATGGTGAAGAAATTACTCTTGGAACTAATGTTACAAATCCAGATACAGATGGGGATGGATTCTGTGATGGTGATTTAGGTGTCGAAGGAATCTGTGTAGCTGGCCCTGATGATTTTCCATTGGATCCAGCGGCCCATCTTGATACAGATGGGGATGGAATGCCAGATACTATCAATGGCACATCGACTTCCGAACCTGCATTAATTGAAGATTTGGATGATGATAACGATGGTTTGAATGATACTGATGAAACAGTCACTAATTCAACTAATCCAGATACAGATGGAGATGGCTATTGTGATGGCTCAGTAACTGTCGGTTCTTGCATTGCAGGCGATGTATTTCCACTAGATGAAAATGAATGGTTTGATACCGATGGTGATGGCACTGGCAATAATGCTGATACTGACGACGACAATGACGGGCTAAATGACACTACAGAAGCCTCATCAGATCCAGTCACTAATTCAACTAATCCAGATACTGATGGTGATGGTTACTGCGACGGTCCAGTGAGTATCACCGATGTTTGTGATGCTACAGATGCTTTCCCAATAGACGAGACTGAATGGTTTGATACCGATGGTGATGGCACTGGTAATAATGTCGATACAGATGATGATAATGATGGGCTCGATGACACTACAGAAGCTTCATCAGATCCAGTCACTAATTCAACTAATCCAGATACAGATGGTGATGGTTACTGCGACGGTCCAGTGAGTATCACTGATGTTTGTGATGCTACAGATGCTTTTCCAACAGATGAAACGGAATGGCTCGATACCGACGGAAATGAAATTGGAAATAACGCAGATCCAGATGACGACGGGGATGGCTACAATGATGCGGTTGAAGTTGCTGAAGGCTCAGATCCTCTAGATATCGAAAGCATACCGTTAGATACGGATGGGGATTTCGATCCAGATAGTACAGACCCGGATGACGATAATGATGAATTTGATGATGGCGATGACGACTTCCCAACAAATTCAGCTGAATGGTTGGATACCGACGATGATGGTACTGGAAACAATGCCGATACAGATGATGATGGAGACGGTCTTACAGATGAAGATGAAGCCGCACTAGGTTCGGATCCATTGATTGTTGATACGGATGCCGATGGAATTCCAGACAATTGGGATCCTATGCCTGTAGATCCGGATGGAGATTTTGATAAAGATGGAATTTTAGATAGGGATGAGTACAAACCCAATGCTGATGGAGAGCCTGCAGATGCAGATGGAGATGGCGTTAATGATATGTTACAAGAGGTTGCATCAGGAAGTAGTACCTCTATCTCTGACAGAAGTTGGAGAGAAACGTGTTGGTGGATATTATTAATTCTCTTACTTCTCCTAATTCCTCTGCTGAAAAGGCGATACGATAATTCACTGGTTTATGATCCAGACTCTGTGGAATACGTAATTGGAGACAAAGATCAATCTAAGATTAGAATGGTTCCTTCTTTACATGAATACACAGAGAAGTATATCAATACAGTAAATTCAGAAGGTCTCAGAAGAATTACTTATGCCATATCAGGAAATTTGGTTGAAGGTCTGAATATAGATTCTAAAACAGGAATAATTTCGGGCCATCCTGAGAAAGGTGGTGAATACAAATATGAAGTCGTGATGAAGCATTCCAAAGGTAAATTCAAGGGTGAAGTGACTGTCAATGTTCTTGAAGAAGGCAAAAAATCTGAAAAAGAACAAGAACCCGCTCCAGTTCTAAGTTCCAGTCCAGAACCTGAGAATACCACGGCTAAACCCAAGTTTGAGGGAGGAACTGGAACTATGATGGATCCTTTTGTTATCAAACCAGCAAAAGGTTTGGAACCCGGTGAAGAAATCGAATCAAAGCAAGTTATCACAATTTCTGGTTTGGAATCAGGTGGAATGGTCAACATGCAAGATTTGAATTCCAAAAAGAACGAGAAAAGATTTGCAATAGTTGCTGAACCAGATGAAGTTGGCAGACAATCAGCACTTGTTGCAGATGATGATGGCAAAATCAAATTCCGAGTTAATTTCAAAGATGATGAACCAAGTACAGATGGTGCAGAGTATGAGAGTCTAATCAAGTTAGGTACAGCTTCAGTTTATCTCAGCTGGGCAGTAGATGTAGCTAAAGAGGAATCTGAAGAAGAACCAGAGGAAGAAGCGCCATTATCTAAAGAAGAGAAGAAACAAAAAGAACTTGAACGCGTCAAAGCACGTTCAGAAAAAATTGACTTTGAGATTCTCGGTAAAGCCACAAGTAGTGCACTATCAAAACCAGTAGAGAAGGATGCTAGTGAAATTGAATTGGAGGACGCTTCGAAGTTTAATGATAGAGGTACAGCAACCATCACAGATGCAGACGGTAGTGAAATTATTACTTGGACAAGCCGAAAAGAAAATGCATTATTTGGTATCGCAGGCTTAACCCGAACATTTGTCGCAGCTTCTATTGTTGTTGCTAAAGATGACCTGCAAACAATTAAAGGAATTGGGCCTTTCATTGAAGAAAAATTGAATGCATTAGGAATTTACAAAATTGAACAGATAGCCAAGTTGACTTCAGATTTAGAAGATGAAGTAAATATTGCGATTGAATTTTTCCCAGGAAGAGTTAAGCGTGATGAGTGGGTTAAACAGGCCAAGGAATTAGTAGAAGAATGACAAACTATTGGTTGATGAAGAGTGAGCCTCATGTCTACTCGTATGATGATCTGGTGAAGGACGGTAGCACCCACTGGGACGGAGTCCGCAATTACCAGGCCCGTAATTTCATGCGCGATAAGATGAGGATTGGAGATATGGTATTGTACTATCATTCCAATACCAAGCCACCACATGTTGCAGGCATTTCTAGGATCTGCAAGGAATCCTACCCTGACATCACACAGTTTGATGAGAAGTCCAAGTATTATGACCCTAAGGCCACGGAAGAGGTACCTAGATGGTTTCTGGTTGATATGGAACCAGTAACCAAGTTTGATGAAATAGTGACTTTAGATCAATTAAAAGATAATTCCGCACTGGAAGAGATGCTTGTGATTAAGCGTGGTCAAAGATTATCAGTACAACCTGTTGCAAAGAGACATTTTGATGAAGTCTGTCGAATGGCAAACATTCACTTATAGTACAACCTAAATGCAAT
>CAUYZR010000033.1:0-13219 GCA_963577905.1 Candidatus Thalassarchaeaceae archaeon | reverse complement strand
ACCCAAACACCCCGCCTCCGACAAGAAGGCGATAATGATCCGGGAACCGGATTGCATAGTCTGCAAAGCCTGCGAGGAAGTATGCCCCGTAGATGCGGTCCTGATAACTGATCCTGCTGATATCGGCACGGGAACCGGATCTACAGAAACTGGGGCCGAGGAAGTGCCTACTGAAGCATCATCCGAAACTGTTGTAGAAGCTCCTGTAGCAATGACCTCAGACGACACTGCCCTTTTCTTCCAAAAACCGAACAAATGGCTCAATAGGGCCAAAGACGTATTGAACAAGGAAGAACTTCCTTCAACAGGTATCGAAAAAGCGAAAGATATGTTCAAGGGTCTCAGAAAACAAACCCTTGATTCTCTACCTCGAGGGAATGATTACCTAGCACTTGTCGATAACGATAAATGTATTGGTTGCACCCAATGTGTGTACTTCTGTAACTTTGCCTCAATAGATATGATATCCTGGGACCTGATAGCGCGTACTTCACAATTCGAATCCAAAAAGGCCCTGATTCTCGAAGATACATGTACGGGTTGTACACTCTGTGTATTTGCATGTCCTGTAGAGGCAATAACTATGGAAGCTAAAACCTAGCTTGCATAATTGAATGAATCTATACTACGCGATAATAACCTCTATCTGGGTAGCTGTGTTGTATGCAATCTGGGCTGCCACAGAGGCTGGAGACCCTGGTTATGGACAAATTGCTTTCCTGATAGGAGGACTGGTAGCAACATGGTACATAAGAAAGAGAAAACTGGAAAGGCCCAGAATTGATGATAAAGAGATAGTGATTCCTGAAGCGGAATTCTCGGTAGAGATACCTGACGAAGGGGACAAATATTACTTCAGTGAAAGCAGTTATCGCAAAATCATATGGGGGACAACTATCTTTGCCTTGATTGCAATCAGTTTTTTTCTAGAATCTATTATGACCCGAGAGAATAGGATATTGGGAATTATTTTGCTGATATTGGGGATAGTAGCGTTCCTAGCGCCCATCTTACTTCCTGTCAAAGATGACATTGAAACACTGAAAAAAAGAGCCCTGAAGGAGAGGACGAAGGCTTGGCATAAAGGTAAATTTAACCAATCCTCTGAGGAAGAGTGAATAAGATCCTTCAAGAGGTCCTGAAAAGGGTTCAACCCAATGAAAAGGAAGCAACGCAAATGACCGAGTTAGCCCAGAGGCTGCTCGGTGAAGCAAGTTCGAACAAGGAAACTAGTTTTAGCCCATTAATCGTTGGATCGGTGGCAAAAGGAACCTTTCTGAAAGGCGCCGACATAGACCTCTTCCTAAGATTTGAACCGGGAACAGACCTGAAAAAGAAAGGGTTGGACGCAGCTAGGAAAATTCTTCCAGACGGAAGAGAACTTTATGCTCAACATCCTTATTTGCGTGGTGAAATCGACGGAATTAGTATTGATATTGTTCCCTGTTATGCAATCGATGACTCAGCCCATTCAATCTCGGCCGTGGACAGAACTCCTTTCCATACCAAATGGGTAAAACAAAATATTTCCGGAATGGAAGACCAGATAAGACTGACCAAACAATTTCTGATGGGTGCTGACGCCTATGGGGCTGGAGCTGCAGTAGGGGGCTTTTCCGGCTATCTAGTTGAAATCCTATGTATAAGATATCAGGGATTCACAAATCTTATCGAACAGATATCTAACTGGCGACCACCTGTGGATTTAGGTGTTGTTGAAGGCGCACCGGGTTCTCCAATCATGCTACCTGACCCTGTAGACAAAGGTCGGAATGTTGCGGCTGGAGTTACTCTCAGGGGATTGGGAGCAGCCGTTCTAGCGGCCAAAGCCTTCAGGGATAGACCATCCATCGATTTCTTCTTTCCAAAGAAGAAAGAACGGGCTGTGCAAGGACACGTTACTACAGTCATACTTCCTCATCCCGGAGGAAATGAGGAAACTGCGTTGCCATGGCTCCAAAAACAAGGAAGAAAGATCTACAAGGCAATAGGTGAATTCGAACCGATTGCGTGGAATGCCAATCTGGAGGATTCTGGATTTATTGTCATTGAAACTGCGACCGTTGAACTTCCTAAAATAGTTCCACACAGAGGACCTGCACCCTGGGATGATGGGGCCATGGAATTTCTGAAGAAGTATCCTGACGCAGCATTAGGTGGGGAGAGGTTGGAAGTTGGGAAGCCTCCAAGACATTCTAGGATTGAGGAAGTTATACTGGAATTGATACCTGACGCTCAAATAAAGTCAGGTCTAGAGAAAAATGCGCAACCAGTACAAAGAGTTCCTTGGTTAGATTAAAAAATAAAATTTGGTAGATGGGGGCCAAAGCCCCCATTTACCTGGTTGAACGGGGCTTTGCAGCCCCGCTCTATTTCAGGCGACTAAGTCTATGATTGTAGACCTATATCGTAACCGATTACGTCACCAGTTGGCTCGAACTTCATACGGAACGAGTAGTCAGTTACATCTGAAACACTCGCTAAATCTGAATCAGCTTCACTTGGGTGAACTTCAAATTTGTCACCTGGGCTCAACTTACCATTGAAGTCGTTGTCAATGAAGACTACAGCTTTACCCTGGCCAGAGTAGTAGCCGTATACATCAGAGACTAAGGCATCAGTCTTAGTATTTCCCTGTACATCCAGTAGATACCAGTGTACTGAGTTTACGGAAACTTGTGGGTTGATCTTGACGATTTGAATCGTCCAGACGCCACTTCCGTCTTCGCTTGCTATCATACTGCCGGTTGGTGCATTCTTGGTTGTACCACCAAGGAAACTGCTAGCCCAAACATACAGTACCGCAGCCAGAACAACTGTAATTGCCACCATCAAAATGACAGCAATTACAGGCGAAACTGCCTGCTCATCGTTCACTATTCTGCGCTTCATAGTTATGTCCTCTGACCGAAGTCAGAACTTTAGCACACTTATGTCTGCATATATACCTTACGTTAAACGGTCCCTTCGTAAGACGATAGCACCTATGACGGTCAGGAGGACTGTTAAACTGGCTCCAGTCCAAGCCATTGACAAAGCCCATTGTGGCACTCCAGACTCATCTTGTGCTTCTATCTCTGGTGGTCTCAAAACCGAATTGTAGGAGGACCAAATCCCTCCATCCTGATTCTCGAAGATTATCGATAGTTCAGCTTCTCCTTCCCCCAGTTCAAATGATTCTTCAGGTGCCTGCCAATTGAACGTCCAGCCATCGTTGCTACTTGAAAGAACCAATTGATGAACATCGGTAGTGAATTCAGTAGTTTCGCTCAAGGTTCCGTTGGTTACTGTAATATTCACAGCAGAGATCGCTGAATAGTTGCTTGCAGTCAGGGTTATCTCATATGATGTCCCTGTCACAAAGTGTAAACCATCAGGCAAACCATCCACTCTATGGACCGGATCCTCTGCTTGTGAAAGAGGAAGAAATAGGCAAATTATCAATACTGCAAGCAGTCCTTTTCTAAGTGGATACATATGAACTTGTGAAGCGATTTTGCTATTCTATTTAAGAATACGTGCCATCATCTTGTCAGGCCACGATTCTGTAAACTTTCCAGTACCAGTCTGACCTCGGCCTCACGAAGGCTCAACGATGCAGCTGCACCCTCGATAGTGTAATCCTTGTTGTGTAATATGTGATGTAAGAGTCTGCGCTCTTCATACGTACACTTGGCACTCTGAGCTGTAGAAGCTATCTCCCGGTTTAATTCCCCCACAAGGGCCATTAGACTCCGCCTCTCGTCTTCAACATCATTAATGGATTTCCTTAGATCCTCAGAGATGCGGGAAAAAAGATCCATACGGGCCTTAGAATCCATATGGCGTGATTCCGAAACTGCATCCAGCACTCTTCTATTTTGTTCCGAAAGACTTGATATGTCAAAATCCGTTTCAGCCTTCTGCTTGTAAGTGGAAGGTCCAATATCTATGTGAAGGGAAACTTCTCTAGAAGCAGTGTATACGCGGCGATTGGGGCCACGACTACTTGGCTCATTGCGAGACTTAACCAATCCATGTTGCTCCAATATTCTGAGGTGCTTCACTACGGCCTGCTGCGTAACATCTATTTCACGCGATAATTGCAAGGGATACAGACGCTCTATCGACAATAACTGAAGAATACGGCGGCGCGTAGGATTCTCCAGCAGATAGAACAATTCGTCTACTTCATCAATCGACATATGAACCTCAGGTTGTATACCTATTGTTGTAATGGGATAATAAAAATTACTACTGAGTTCCGACAGCCTTTAACCTGTGTGTTCAATTAGTTATTATGGACTACCGAAAGCCCAGTAAGAAAGTAATTGTTGAGACGGTATTGGAAGTCCTGAAAGAGAGAGGTTCTGTGGATACACAGACTAAAATGCACAAACTGGCATTGAAAAAACTGAAGAGTAAAGATGAGAAGTACCGATTATCTGCAGAACGGATGAGAATTATTGCCATACAATCCAGAAAAGTAAAGATTGGAATGAGAACGCGCTCTGTTGGTGCCCCGCCTGAGGCAGACGAAAACGACTTCCGAAAACAGGGCTTGGGATATGATCCTGTGGTAAAGAGATGGCGAAGAATAAGACCTGGAGAGGATCAAAGTGGTCACCATCACCATAGGGGTGAATTTGCATCCCCTGGTCAGCCATGTCCGGCCTGTACCTCTCCTCTAAAAAAGGTCCATAATGCTACCCTGTATGGAGGCAAGGTTGCAATCGGTTTCCGTTGCAACCTATGTAGGTACCTCACGGGACATCGATGGAGGGAACCTTCCCGATATTCTTTCAGCTTAAAAGGCGGTAAGTAATTGGAAGTCTTCAAACATAAGGGAATCTGTATTAAGGAAGATAAAAGAACGGTCTACCTTGATCCTTCAAGTGGTAGACCTGATGGAGTTGTGACGCATGCACATTCCGATCATCTCAGACCTCGGACCCATATGACAAAGCCTACGGCTGATGTAATGAAAGTAAGAACTGGATCAAAGAAAGCAACGGTACATGACTATCAAGAAAAATTCAAAATCAATGATTTCGAACTTGAATTCATATCTGCAGGACATGTACTAGGTTCGGCAATGATCGAATGTAGCGGAATCCTTTACACTGGAGACTATAATCCTTATGGGACCGTAACTGCAGGGATTGCCAAGCCCCAAGATTGTGATACTCTAATAATTGAATCTACCTATGGCAAACCAGACCAGATCCTGCCTGACAGAAACGAAGTATTGAGAGATCTTCAGGCTTGGATTGAAGCGACCTCATCCAATGGAGGCAGTATCATAGGGGCCTATTCATTGGGCAAAGCTCAGGAAGTAATAGCAACCGCGAACAAGGCAGGTATTGTACCAGCAGTTTCGGAAATCGTAGCGTCTGTGAGTGATGTTTACAGGAAATATGGGGTGGCATTGGAGTACGTTCCCTATACTGAACTAAACGAGAGTGAAAAAACAAATCCCGGATTGCTAGTCACATCCACTACAGCAACGAGTGGTAGAAGACCGGACACAGCTGTTAAGGATCTGAGAAGTAAGGGAGCAAAAGTAGCACGGGTCTCTGGTTGGTGTGCCTTCTCAGATTGGGCCCTAAGAGGTGTGGATGCTGGATTCCCTATCAGTGATCATTCTGATTTCAGCGGGACCATGAAATTTATAGAAGAATGCGCCCCGAAACAGGTCTACACCGTACACGGTTCAACCAAAGAGTTAGCGAAGCAGGTTGAGAAACAACTGGGGATTAAGGCCGAACCGTTACCTAAATATGGGGAAGTTTAGGTAGAATCATTCACCTAATTATGAACTCCGGAAAACTCGTCTTGGTGAGGCACGGTCTCTCTGTCTATAACGACCAGAACCGCTTTACGGGATGGAGAGATGTTGGACTTAACGCACAAGGTATTGATGAGGCCAAGCAGGCGGTTCAACTACTGAATAGTCTTGAATTTGATTTAGCCTTCACATCTGACTTGATTAGGGCTCAGGACACCTTGAGAATAATTCTAGAAGGGATTGGCCAAACTGATATTCCCATTGAAAAGAACCTAGCCCTGAATGAGAGAGACTACGGTGATCTGGTAGGCCGGAACAAAGCCGAGGCAGCCAAAGAATTCGGTGCAGAGCAAGTTCATATCTGGAGAAGAAGCTATGACGTTACCCCTCCAGGAGGCGAATCATTGAAGGGCACGGCTGACCGTGTGATTCCCTATTTGAGAGACGTTATTATGCCACATATTTCAGAAGGAAAACAGGTTCTGGTCAGCGCCCATGGCAATAGTATCCGTGCAATTGTAATGGTTCTACAGAGCTATACTCCTGAACAGATTTTGAAGACTGAGATTGGATGGTGTGAACCCTGGATCTTTAATTTTGAAAATGATGCGGTCAAGAACCTTGAGATACTATCAAGACCTGACTGCAAAAGTATGAGCCAATTACCAGATTAACGTTCTTCGGACCAAGCCTTGATCATCTGTAGATTACCGTGAGTGGCCTTGACTATCTGCTCTCTTCCCCACTCATCTTTTATTACTATCTCATCTCCACGTGCAAGCAGGACTGCCTTAACAAAATAACCTGATTCAGATTTGAAAGTTATCTCCAACTGTCTCTTCGAACCTTCACCATCCCAAGCGACAGGATAACCTAACTCACCGTAGTAGTTCTCAATTTTCTTCATGAATCTATCGCCTGCGGTCATATCTTGATTCAAGTTACTGAGGGACCATTATTAATCATTGTTCGCACGGGCACATTTGTAAAGGCACCATTCTTTGGACAAACCTAGCCCCGTAGTGTAGCGGTCCATCATTCAGGCCTTTGGAGCCTGAGACCTCGGTTCGAGTCCGAGCGGGGCTACCAGATCAAAGCCCGTAGATTTTGGTGAATTTTGACTGTAAATAGTCGACAAAGGCATTGCTGCTCGGTTCTTTTCCAGTGGCCTGGGCCATCAGATCTGCAGGAAGCAGTTTTGAACCATGAACGTGGATATGACTACGCATCCAATCTAACAATGCTGTGAATTGACCTTTAGCTATTTTGTCTGGAATACTAGGATCATCAGCTAATGCGGCTGCATAAAGCTGGGCTGCATACAGGTTTCCAAGTGTATAGGTCGGGAAGTAGCCAATAGCTCCCATTGACCAGTGGATATCCTGTAGAACTCCCTTGGTATCATTGGGTGGTGTAACTCCCAGATATTCCTGCATCTTGCTGTTCCAGAACTCAGGTAGATCTCCAATTGCAATGTTGCCATTGACCAATTCTTTTTCGATCTCGTAGCGGACCATGATATGCAAATTGTAGGTCGCCTCATCAGACTCCACACGAATTAGCGAGGGCTTGACCGTATTCACTCCACGATGCAGAGTATCCACATCGAGATCTGATGGAAGGTGCGAGAAGCAGGACTTGAATTCCTCGATGTAGAACTGCCAGAACTCGTGGCTTCGGCCGACCATATTCTCCCACATTCTGGATTGGGATTCATGGACACCTAACGAAACTGCCTTTCCCATGGGTGTTCCCTCATGTTCCTGCAATAGTCCCTGTTCATAGGTCCCATGGCCAGTTTCATGCATTACCCCATACAAACAACCAAATGGAAATTCCTCATCGTAACGGGTTGTAAAACGAACGTCATTCGGGCCAGCCCCTGAACAGAAAGGATGAGTCGAGGTATCCATCCTACCAGCATTGAAATCAAAGCCTATACTTTCAGCAACCTTCAAAGAGAATTCACGCTGTTTCTCCTCTGAGAATTCACCGATGTCAAGGAAACTCAAATCGGGTTGATTCTTGCTCTCGCCCACAGCCTTGACAAGTGGAACTATAGCTTCCCTGAGTCCAGCAAACAGTGGATCCAGTTGAGACACTGTCATCCCTGGTTCGTAGATATCAAGCAAAGCATCATAGATGTTATCTTCATATCCATAATACTCGGCGGTCTTGCAGGTCAATTCAACCGTCTTCTCCAGAGAAGGTCGGAACTTCTCGAAATCATTCTCAGCCCTAGCTTCTTGCCAAATCTGAAGGGATTGAGATTTGTGACGTGCTTTTTCCTCAACCAACTCTTCAGGGAGTTTAGTGGCCTTGGCATAGGAACGGCGAATCTCCCTGACATTGGCTGCCTGCTCATCAAATAGGTCCTGGGATTCCAGTGAATCCAATAGACGGCCCATCTCTGGATCAGTTATTCTGGAATGGGATTGCTTGGACAGAAATGCCATCATTTCAGAACGCAGTTTACCGCCTTTAGGAGGCATCATAGTCTCCTGATCCCAGCCCATGAGGCCTGTCAGGCTACCAACCAAACTTAGTTCTTTGACTCTACTTATGAAATCGTCATAATCGGACATGGAGATGGGGAATAGTGGGATGATTAAAGGATTGACTTCATTCCAGTCCACTACCGGTCAATAGAAAATCAGAGACTCCCTCTTCCGGGAGGGAACGATGTTTTTTCAGCCGGGCATGACGCAAACTGGGGGCCTTGTCCTTCTCCAAGTGAATTATAGCCTTGGAAAGATGCATCAAGGACCTACCGAAATAGGGGCCTATCTCCCCATCCTTTTCATAAACCTGAGCTGAGAGAAAGACCGGAAAATCACCATTTTCAGCCAGTGGTTGTAAAATGGAGGTCATCTCCAGAAACTGTCTTTCGGACCGTTCCTTGTTCTTGATGTATGATAGACGGACGTAGGCATTGATTGTGTCGACTACTAACAATGATATCTTATCATGTTGTTCAAGTTTCTTGGTCAGGGTTTGATGGAGATCGCTAAGGCTGGAAGGGCGAATCAGCAACAGTCGGTCCTGGTCGACATCCCCGAAAATCTGCTCCATTCGCTCTAATGACAAGCCTTCAGTATCCACAAACAGGACCACTGAATTGGATGAAGCCTTGATTGCCTCGCGAGAGAGTTGAAGGGCCAAACTGGTCTTCCCACTTCCGGCTTCACCATAGACCAGAGTTACCGTCCCTTGTTCTATTCCGCCTGCCAGTAATTCATCTACTCCCTTACAGTCTGTGGCAAGGCGCGGAATCATGTGTCCGCAATCTGGTATGTCGTTAAACCACTTAGTGCGTTCTACGTCTTAGTATTCCAATCATACCAAGGGCTGACAATGCTCCCAGAACTCCGAAACCGGGTAACAGGCCTTCCTCTTCCAACTGTTCAAGTATGGATACTGGTAGTGTTTCGGTCCTACAGCTCTCCCCACCATCTTCATCCTGGGCACAGATCACTATAGTGAAAGTGTCACCATCTGCAAACTTGTGAGATATATTACCATCCGGGGTCATCATTATCGCAGTACCATCACCGAAATCGAAGGTGTAAGTGATTGTGTCATCACCAGGATCTGTGGCGGAGACCATGAAGTCCAAAGCCTCGTCTTCTTCAGCACCGCTAGGCATGACAAATTGAGTGAATGCGGGAGCAACGTTGTTAATGGTAACAAGCAACTGTTGCATTGTTGTTCCACCATCCTCGTCCTCTGCAACCACCACTACTAGATATTCGCCATTGTCCCTGAAAGTATACTGGGCAAAAATCCCCTCTACGCGAGAACCATCGGCAAAGGTCCATGTCACAGTTACATCATCTGAGGCTACATCATTTACCTGAGCAGCGAACGAGAGTTCGGAACCCTCATCGGCTTCATCGTCAAACGATACTTCAAGCGCTGGAGCCATATTCTCGACAACTATTTCGAACTCCTTGACGGTTGTGAACTCTCCATCAGATACCCAAACCGTCACAGTGTAAACTCCATTATCCTGATATCCATATCTTACGGAGTCTCCTTCTTTCTTGGAACTACCATCTCCCATATCCCAGGTGTATTCAAGTTCGTCGTTATCTGCATCAAAGGCATCAACTTCGAAGTCGAATTGCTGCCCTTCGAACAGAAGGTCAACATTGAGATCCTCGATCACAGGTGCCTGATTTAAGACGATTTCAGTTTCGAAATCGGATATATCTTCCAAGTTCCAATATTCATCTTCCATCTCAACTTGGAAACGATACTTTCCATCGTCCTCAGCGGTCCACTCAAAGTGAATGTCCTCATTATCATTTGATCCTGTGATAACTACGTCCTCGACCTCTTGTTCATCTATTAACTCCCATTCATCATTCTCATCGAGACGGAAAACTCCTAAGTAATAATAAGTTCCAATCTCGCCTTCATAGTTTGTTTGTGGGTCCAGGTCGATGTAAACTGTAGCGCCTTCTTGATAGAACTCATCAATGAACCATTCGTCAGACATAATCAATGAGAACTCGAAACTGTCTTCAGGGTGGCCGTATTCTTGGTCGTACAACTCAACATAGAAATCATATTTGCCCGCGGAATCCGCGGTCCATTCCTGCTCGAACCAGTCGCCCTCTCCGTTGTAAATGGTATGACTATCGTAGAGAGAACCAACGTAGTCACCGGTATCGCTGTCGTGGACGTCAACATAGACCTCGATTTCGACATCGCAGTTACACTCGGTATCTGGATTATATCCGATAATTAGTTTGTTCCATTCGTCATCCTCTGTGCCGTAGTAATCCAAATCATAGAACCACTCGTTATAGTCATCATCGCCACCACCAGTATCATCGCATCCTGCCAAGACTTCGTAGTGTCCTTTTTCATCAACATTATAGCTTTCCCATTCGTATGTTCCGCAGGCCTCATTGTAAAGCCAAGCTTCACCTGTCTCGTTAGTTACCAAATAAGCATGGTCGTACCACGCCTCTTCTTCTTCATTCCATACATAAACTGCGATTTCTACTCCTTCCTCTCCGGTTGAAGAATTACCTCGGTGAGCAATAAATCCTACATCATCATAGACTGCATACTCATCATCATCAACTACTGCATTGTCCACATTAACGATATCGGACGTTTCTGGGTTACTTGAATTACCGTACGAATAGAATGGGCCATCTTGAAGAACAGGTCCATCTTCCTCATAATACACTACGTGCTCATACCATCCCTCAGGTAGGTCACTGGAGACGAACCATTCATTAACTGCATGGCCACTATCTACCAGTTCGCCGTCCTGGTAAATCTCGAAGTAGGCATCTTCCTTGAAGTAATCTTCTATCAATACAAATCCAATGTAGTCGTTAACGTAGCCGTCATCTTCCCAGTCATCGACAAAACCTGCATGTCCAACGCCGTTGTCATCATCACTTCCATTACCTCCGCCGCCATCGTCAGATTCTAGATATACGTCGTAAATCCAGAATTCGTCTTCTTCGTTCCCGTCGCCATCGTACATGTTAACCCAGAAATCATAGGTGCCATCGTTGCTGGCGGTCCAGTCCTGCTCGAACCAGTCTCCTTCTCCATTGTAAATGATGTGGTCGTCGTAGGTCCAATCAACCCAGTCGCCAGTCACGTTGTCATAGACATCAACGTAGACTGTGATGTTAACATAGCAATCACATTCTGTGTCTGGATCATAACCTATCGTGATTGTATCTGAAGAATCAATATTATGATCCCAATCATAGAACCACTCGTCATTATCACCGCCTCCACCAGTGCCATCACATCCTGCCCAGACTTGGTAATAACCTTTGTCTATTTCATCATCGTAGTAAGTAGCATTCCATACATACTCGCCACATGGGTTATCATAAGAGACTGCTTCACCGCTATCATTAGTGTAGACTGTATCATAATATTCGGTATCGCCTGTTCCACTATCATACTCATAAATTTCAATGACAACGTCACTGGTTCCATTTTCCCAGTTTCCTTCATGAGCCTTAAAGAAAGCATCATCACAAGGTCCTTCTTCACAGAAAAGCTCCGGCTCTCCGTCTCCATCAGAATCTTCGATTACTGCCATATCCACATTGATAACACCAGAATCCTCACCTGAGGACTCTCCGTATGAATAAAATATTCCGTAGTGAATCTCATCTTCCGCTCCTTCATCATAATAAATATAATGATAATAATTTCCTTCATCTAGATTCTCAGTAACGAAGATTCCGTCGTCGGCTTCAGCCGTTCCACCATCTACCCAATTCCAGTTCTCATCGTAGATTTCAAAGTAGGCCTCATATCTCCAGTCCCCATCTTCTGTTACTGCTCCAACGTAGTCATTAACATAACCATCATCCTCATCCCAGTCTATACTCTCACCGACATGGCCAATACCATTGTCATCACCAGTTCCATTGCCTCCTCCGCCACCGTCAGACTCTAAGTATACATCATAGATCCAGAATTCGTCTTCGAAGTTGTAGTCCTCGTCATACATGTAAACATCGAAGTCATAATTGCCATTTTCGTAAGCGGTCCAGTCCTGACTAAACTCATCATAATATCCGTTGTAAATCTCGTGCTCAGCGTACGTGTAGTCCAGATAATCGCCGGTCTCATTGTCATAAACGTCCACATACACATAGATGGTGATATTGCAGTCACATTCTGTGTCTGGATCGTAATCTATCGTGATTGTATCAGAAGGATCAACATCATGATCCCACGAATAGAACCACTCGTCATCATCACCGTCTCCACCACCGCCACTTGAACGGGCGTGAAGCGAGATATTCAGATATTCTTCTTCATCCTCTAAGTTTCCATCCTCATCATACAATTCAACATAGAAATCAAAGGTTCCATTGTATTCTGGTGACCATTCTTGATACCAGTAATCATCATCATCGCTGTAAATGGTATAATCTTCTTCAGTTCCATTTACCCAATAACCCGTCTCATTGTCATAAATATCGATGTAGAGTGTTATGTTGATGTCACATTCACAAGTTGTGTCAGGGTCGTAATCTAACTCGGCCGTATCATCATATCCGTCATCATCATCATCGTAGGTGTATGCATCAATCCAATCAAACCATTCATCGTCATCACCCGGTCCGCCTGCTCCACTCTTGGCGTACAGAAATACATTGTATACCCAGAACTCGTCTTCGTAATTCCAGTTATCATCATTCATGTACACGTAGAAATCATAGGATGTACTATTCCTCGAAGTCCACGACTGGGTGAAGTATTCTTCCTCGGTACCATTGATTTCATGATATTGGCCGTCTGTATAATCTACCAAATTTCCTGAAGCGTTCTCGTAAACATCCATGTAAACATAAACATTCACTTCACAGTCACAGTCCGTATCTGGATCATAATCGACATTTATCGTATCGACCAGGTTGTCATCATCCGTGCTCTCGGTATCATAGTCCCAGT
>CAUYZR010000032.1:0-13938 GCA_963577905.1 Candidatus Thalassarchaeaceae archaeon | reverse complement strand
GCCATTCTCCAGTTACATAGGCTCTAATGGTCAACAGGGCTTCTCCAATCGCCATCAGTATCAGGTAAGTCAAGGATCTACTGGAGATCATTCCTCTTGTTTCTGCTGAAAAGGCAACTAGAACAATTACCATTCCGGCGTATGCTCCAATCATTGTAGGTTCCATTTTAATTTCCTAAAGATAATAATTCATCGTGGAATGCCAGATCTAGTGCAACCAGTGTTAGTAGAAATCCAAGTATATAATTGCTGCGACGAGCTTTGATTTCATCGGACAAATATTGACGTAGGAAAACGCCTAGTGTGGTCCATGTAGACAATGCAGCAATACCAATCATCGTAGCACCTAACAAAAGTCCAAATTTCACAGAATAGGTTTCTCCAAGACGAGATGCATAAACTGTCATCAGGATGATGTAATACAGTATAACTTTTCCATTAATGAATTGAAGAACGAAACCACTTTTGAATTGAGTCGGACTTTCCAGAGCCTCGGTATTTTCAGTATAGGTTCCCGGTTCTTCTTTAGCAATCATATAGGAGAGATACAAGAGATAAAGGCAACAAATATATTTCATCGAATCTAAAAATTCACTCTGTTCCTTAATGAATTCAACACTTAAGCTAGTGAAGAATCCTACCAGAAAGAATCCAGATATCATTCCACTGATTAACGGAATTGTCTTGGCCCATCCATATCGCGTTCCATTTATGGAGCAAAGTATGTTATTCGGTCCCGGGGAAAAACTCAGGAAAACCATGTAACTTAGAATGATTATGTATTCAGATAAATTTTCCATATTCAACCATCAGAATAGAATATCAGTTCCAGGATAAATATGATTATCCACCAGATTAGTTCACCGATTGCCCTGACCCAGGGATGATCACTATTCTCAATAATGCCTCCTGGGAGAAATAGTAAAGCTAAGATACAGGTTAGTACGAATGTGAAAGCAACGACAGCTTTCCTGAGAGGCGTATTTGGTAGAAATACATAGCCTTCCTTTACATCGAAGACTTCATCCAGCATGTCATCATAAAATTCCCGAATAGGTTCGAATAGTACGTGATTCCAAACAAAGATGTACATAGCTATAGCCAAAATACTGAGAATTATCAGTAGATCCAACATGCCCAAGACCCACGCAATTCCGAGGATGGCTGCTGTAATGGGTATTACTTTGATTAGTTCGTAATGGCCTGAATCATAACGTTCATTCTTTTTGATAACAAACTTTAGGAATCTGAAGGGAATTTCAGGTTTAACTCTAATTTTTGTAGTGTCTCCATATATCTCTCCTTCAAAGGGTTCATCGTCGTAAGGCCAACCCCATTGTGATATATTTTCAATTTCGAATTTAAGCTTACATTTTGGACATGTAGCAGGCATGACTCTATTCCACATGAATTGCCCGAAATTTTCAGCACCGCCCGTTCCTTGCCCTGATTTTCCTCCGTGGCCACATTCTGGACATTCATGCCATGCCCATCCTGGATGATTGTAGACATAATTAATCAATAGGCCAGCCCCAAAACTCCAGCTGAGAAAACTGGTGATAAAAGTCCAAACAACAAGAACAAAAATCAGGCTAAATAAAGTTCCACAGGCACTACCTTCAAGCTGCGTATCGCACGGTTCTCCTGTAACATATGCATCGTTCTGAATTATAAGAAAGGCGCCCCAAGAAAATATTAGTAAGAATATAGGAATTGCAAGTCTCAATTGGCCAAATGGCCGCAATTTAGCGTAGGGTTTCCAGGTTCCAAAGTAAGGATTTACAACTAATTTGCAATCACATATTTCACATCTTTTGCCTTTTCCTATTTCTTTGCTATCGCCCGTGTCACAATTAATGCAAAAATCCTTCTTTCCGCGCCGGGCCACGGCATCCGTTTCAATACACCGTATTTAACAGGTTATGACATCTTAAATACAAACAGTTGCTAGGCAGACATGGCACGGGTCATTAAAGTCGGAGAAACCTCCAAGGAACCTGAAAGAGAGTATCCATGTCCTCGGGATTGCGGGAACCTCAGCAATAAAAGAAAGATCGGTAATCTGAAAAAACATTACAAATGTAAGAAATGTGGAGGCATAAATCTTAGCATTAATGAGATGGAATCGCTTTTTTGGCTCAGAGGAATTAAGAAAAATAAATTAGCAAGATTCCTGAATTCAGGTAAAGCGGGAGGACTGAATTGTCCAACATGTTCAAGGAAAATGCAAGTGGTTGAATTAAGGTACGACAAAAAAGCAGTTGATGCAGGACAAAAGCCCGGTGCTGGATCAGTAGCTGCTCAAGGATTGTTACAGCCAGAAGCGTTAATCCTAGCCTTACCTCTTTTGGCAATATATGGTCTTTCACAATCACTTTCGAGGTCCAAGCAACAAACCCAAGATCTAAAGACCGTCAACATCGACTCGTGTGGTTCCTGTCATAGCTTCTGGTTTGATAAGAATGAGCTACAAGAATTAGCAAACGTAGGCCAATTTGCTGAAGGTGCTATTGAACAACTATACTCTAAGGAATCTGGTCATGTAGAGGTTGCCAAACACGGTTCGGAAGTAACTCCTGGGGTCTCAACCGTTTCCGTGGCTGAGAAGGAACCCAATCATCTAACCTCAGGAAATAAAATATTTGTAGATGGTAGGTGGGTGCCAGACCCCGCCTTTGAAGTTGAGATTAAGGACCTTGGTCATGTAGAGGTTTCCAAACACGGTTCGGAAGCAACTCCCGGGGTCTCAACCGTTTCCGTGGCCGAAAAGGGAACCCGGCCGTCACCAGGTGTAAAGACCAAGAAAGAATAGTAATGGGATCACGATGATCTTCCGTTTCAGTCTGTACGGTTTTCTGAAGAATCAGCGCTATTTCGAGCCTTTCCTGTTCCTGGCATTCCTGGAAAAGGGACTCGACTTCACGGATATCGGACTCCTGATCGCGGTGCGTGAGTTGACAACCAATCTACTTGAGATCCCGTCCGGGGCCGTGGCCGATGTCATCAGCCGCAGATTCTCGATGATCCTGTCGTTTGGGGCTTACATCATGGCGTTCACGACCTTCGGGTATGCGTCTGACATGAATCTATTGTATCTCGGCATGCTATTCTTCGGTGTGGGGGAGGCGTTTCGTAGTGGGACCCATAAGGCAATGATATTTGCCTGGTTACGTAGCCAGGATCGTGAGGACGAACGCGTAAAGATTTACGGATATACCCGTTCCTGGAGCAAGTATGGTTCGGCCGTCTCGGTGGCACTGGCCGCACCGATCGTGCTGTTCACGGATAGTTACGAATGGATCTTCCTGGCAGCGATAGTCCCCTATGCGCTGAACATCATCAATTTCCTCGGTTATCCCAAGGATCTGGATGAGACCGATGGTGCGGTGTCGTTGGCCGAGGTGGCGAGGCATGCCGGTCGTACAGTATCGGATTCGGTACGGCGCCCCCGTCTCCGTTGTTTGTTCTTCGAATCGATGGGTTTTGACGGTGTCTTCGCCGCCACCAAGGATTACCTGCAGCCAATCCTGGCAGCTTTGGCATTGACCCTGGCCGTTTCCTGGATCACTCTCGAGGACTGGTCAGAGACGCAACAGGCGGCCCTCCTGGTCGGACCGGTCTACATCGTATTGCATCTGCTGAGTGGCGCTGCCAGCAGGCGTTCCCACCGGGTAAGTGACCGGGCCGGTAGTGAGGACCGAGCGGCACGATGGCTATGGGGAATTTCGGTACTCGTCTTTGCAGGATTGACAATTTCAGGATTCACCGGATTGTTGGTTGGAGCCGTGATGGCCTTCGTGGCACTGAACGTCTTGCATAATCTGTGGAGGCCGGTGTTGATCAGTCGTTTCGACACCCATGGCAGTGCGATCCAGGGAGCTTCGTTGCTTTCAGTCGAGAGCCAGGCCCGCCGGGTGGCCACGATGATTATGGCCCCGATCCTGGGGTATGGAGTGGATGCCGCCATTGCAGCTGACAGCGTCAATCCGTGGTGGCCTGTGGGCGTTATGGGACTGCTTTGTTCCATCCTGTTCTTTGCCAAATCAGTTATGGAAAACGATTAAGTACCATAATTTAAGTCGAGACTATGTTCGATGGCGTAAAAGGAATGCCGGCCAAGGTCTGTTTGGGTCTTTCGTCGGTAATCATGTTAGTATATTCCGTGAACTTCATTTTCTTCGCGGATTGCCACGTCGTAAATGGCGACGGAGGTTGCACATCCATATTGACAAATGGAGCAGATGCAGATCATGCGTCCTATGGCCGTGGGGCAGATGTCCTCCAGTTGGCTGGGACCCTGATGCTGGGTCTCTTCATGGGCAATATGTTATTGCTGAATGAGGGGGCAAAGGGAAAGTGGAGCCTGATGCTCCCGGGCCTTGCCGGTTTCATCGTCTTGCTATGGGTATTGTCAGTTACAGGAGATTATGAATCATCCAGCAGCAATCCAATGATTGCAACAGCTATCGGCACTTTACTGTACGGCATGGCCTATTATTTCCTGATGGAGGAAGGTGTCAATGAAGGTCTCAATTTCGAGTTCAACGGACTTCAGGTCAAGGACACCATGGCCGCCGCAATGCTGGGCCTGGCTGCGTTGATTGGTGTGGTCTTCACGATCAACAATCTGTTCTTTGCAGAGGGTTACCTGGGGCGCTCAGACTCCACCTTCCTGCCTGTGATAGGCAATTATGACGGCGACTATTACGCCGCCGAGTCCACCGCTCCCAATCCAATCCTCATAAAAGTTCTTGGAAGTCTGTTCATACCGTATGTTCTGTATGCGGTGAACATCCTGAGGACCGGCCCTCAGGGCAAGTGGCCAATCATGCACGTATCAATGTTCGGACTCGGCGCTTTTGCACTGGCCAGTATAATGGGAGTTATCTTCTTCGATGAAGCTGACTGGGAAACTGCCGGGAACAAAGCCGCGTTTACACAGAATGCCGTGATCACGACCTTAGTATGGTTCCTGATAGTAGCGTCCTATGCACGCCTTAGAGCTGAGGGTGGCGAGGATGGTATGACTATTATGGGTGAGGAAGTGACAGATGCCGATTTCTTCCTGACAAAGATGTATCCAGCCATTATGGTAGGTATTGCTGTAATCCTTCTTGCAACAAACCTGTACTCATTCTCGGGGTTATAAGGAGTAATACATACGGCTTGAGGATTAGGGCTGATAACCGACGATTAGTATTTAAATAAATTAACTACGATCTAAAACTTGGATTGATATCTCTTTGATATCGCTGTTAGGACCTTGCGTAGCTACACAATAAACGGCATGAGCTACATCTCCAGGGACCATCGCCCATTCCTGTTCTTCGGAAGTACCACCTTCTTTTCTTCCATTGAATTCAGTTAATACAAAACCAGGCCCAACATAACAGACTTTGATATTGTCAGGATACAATTCTTCTCTCCAACTCTCATTAAGCCCCCTTAGAGCCCATTTAGTACTCGAATAGATGGAACCTTTAGAGATTCCAAGATAACCGACGATTGAACCAATATTGATGATTTGACCTCCGCCATTTTTCTTGAAGTGTGGTACGGCTGATCTTACCATTGCCATACAAGCCCAAACATTGAGTTGGAATTGTTCTTGGAAAGATTCATCTTTGATATCTGGAACCATTTCAAAACGACCCATCCCCGCATTATTGACTAGAGTACCTATCTGGCCCATTTTCTCTATCCCAAACTCGATAGCACTTTCAGGATTACCTTCTTTTGTTAAATCCGTAGCAAAAATATGACATTTCCCTCCAGCATCTTCAACTTCTTTAGCAACACTTTCTAAATTTTCTTTTCTACGGGCCACTAGAGTAATTTCCCATCCTTCTTGCCCAAATTTGATTGCAATGCCTCTTCCAATTCCAGACGAAGCTCCAGTAACGAGTGCAGTTTTTGTCATAATAATTATATTAAATTGGGCTTAATTAAACTTAAACATGGAATAGTTTACAGCTTCATAGTTTTGAAACAATGAGTTCCTAAAGCAAGTAGGAAAATACAAAAACCAATTAAAACAGTTAAATCTCGCCCCAATCCAAATTCAAGAAAAATTTCTTCGGGAATCAGAGTATATCGAATTGCATCAACAGCATAACTTGCAGGATTTATGGCAGTTAACCAATAAATTAGTGGAGCTTCATCAATCAAACTTTTCTTTAGGAATAGAGCTCCACTTAGAAAATACATAGGAAATACAACTAAGCTAGTTATCAGAGAGAATCCCTCTGGAGAATCCATTCTCGATCCAATTATGAGTCCTAAAGAAGTCATAATTACAGCTAACAAAAACAAGTAAAGATAAACGAGCATAAGACTCTGCAAAGTATATTCAAGATCAGGAAAAATAAAGAAACCTAATACAATAATGATTGTTACTTGAATCATTGAATCGGTGACTCCTCCCAAACATTTTCCAAGAAAAACAGTTGAACGATTAAGAGGAGATGCTAAAACTTCCTTTAGAAAATCAATTTTTCTATCCCAAACAATGTATAATCCATAAAAAACAGATTGGAATAATACAGTCATAGTTAATATTCCTGGGAAAATAAATACTTCATAGGGTACTCCTGCAAAACCATCATTTTCATCAATTGAAGCTCCAATTCCTTTACCTAAAACTAACAACCATAGTAACGGTGTAAGTATCGAACCAATTAGTCTAGAATATTCTCTAAAGTAGACTTTTACTTCTCGAAGCCAAATTGCATACAAACCATTCAATTGATTCATCGTTTTATCCCCACTACTCTTTGCATATGTTTGGCAGCACCTTCTGCACTTTCATCTCTGATATCATATCCTGTATAATGCATGAATACGTCATCTAGAGTTGTATTTCTGACACTAAAATTAGCGATTTCACCAGCAGCTGCAAAAACTTTAGGCAAGTTCTGAGCTACATTTTTAACTGCTACATCCAATCGATTTTCTCGGATTTCACAACGACTAACACATTCTAATTTATCAAGTTCTTTTGCTGCATTTTCAGGTTCGGCAACTTCCATTTGGACTGTATCGCCACCTACCTGAGCTTTGAGTGCATTTGGAGTATCCAATACTACAATTTTACCGTGGTCAATAATAGCTAATCTATCACACAGACGATCAGCTTCTTCCATATAGTGAGTTGTTAAAATAATGGTCACTTTTCGTTCTTTAACAATTTTTTCAATATGTTCCCAAATACGTTTGCGAGTTTGCGGATCCAAACCTAGCGTAGGTTCATCTAAGAATAATACTTCAGGATGATGCAGAAGACCACGGGCCAATTCCAGTCTACGTCTCATTCCACCAGAATATGTTTTGACAAGATCATCTTCTCTTCCAGTTAGTTGTACTAAGTCAAAAGCAGCATCAATTCGTTCAGGAATAATAGAGCGGGGTACTCCATACATCAAACCATGTAAATACAAATTTTCTCTTCCAGTAAGGATATCATCACTAGAGGGGTCCTGGAATACAATCCCGATATGTTCTCTTACTTTAGATGGATTTTTTAAAATATCTTGATTAGCTACGGTGGCAGTTCCAGAAGTAGGGGCTAGTAATGTTGCCAACATTGAAATAGTTGTTGTTTTTCCTGCTCCATTTGGACCTAATAATCCAAATATTTCCCCTTCTTTGATGTCTAAATCCAAATCATCAACCGCAGTTAATTTACCAAATTTTTTGGTTAATCCTGCAGTAGTAATGGTACCCATATCATATATTCAGAGTCGGTCCTTATCAAAGATTGGGTTGTAAGTTAAATAAGAATCTATATTTCTAATTCAGGATATTTATGCCTTGATAATGAGGGCTGATACCCGACGATTAGTATTTAAATAAAAGAGGTTAGACCAGGCAATGACTGTAGGTCTTCAACAGCCTTCGCTTTTTCTTGGCATCAGGGCAGACAGTTTCCAGTTCATCCCAGAAGTCCGGGCTATGATTCTTGACCCTGGTGTGTGTAAGTTCATGTAGTAGGATATAATCAATCAGGCCATCTGGCAGATGTAACAGACTCTGGTTGAGACTGATATTGTTCTGGGAGGAGCAACTGCCCCATCTGGTCTTCTGTTTACGAATCGAGACCTTTCCGTACTCAAAATCGTGCTCGGTCGCCAATTCCGCTAGTCTCTGGTTTAGGATTTTACGGGCATCTTCCCGGTCAATCACCGGTAGAACTTGGGATTTCTCGATCCGGACCTTCATTTCCGAGATCTTTCTCTTGATCCACCCTATCTGTGACTCCACGAATTTCTGGGCGTTCTTGAATGATTGGCGTCTGGGCACAGAGACTCTGACGAATTCCGGTTTGATTGAAATCCCGATACGCCTTCCTTTGCTGCGCAGATATCGAATTGTTCCAATCTTCGGGTGTTCGACAAGCTGGTCCATGAGTTATTACCCTTTGAGACAAACCACATAAAACCCATGTCGCTTGGCGAACTGGGAATGGGAGGCAAAAGAATGGCAGATGAATATGAAAAAGTAGTCCTTGATGGCGCAAATATAATTCATAATGTTACTGGAATAGAAAAAAAGGACAGTGAGGGGAATCAAATCACGCAGATACGGCCTGAAAGGTTGGAGGGCGCAATCAGCCACTGTGAAGAACTCGGTTGGCCCACTATTGCTTTTTTGAAAACTGGAACATATCTCTGGGCTAAGGATCTTGCAGATTCAAATTCACCCTATATGGGTGATCTGGATATTCTAGAACGCCTAATTCGTGATAGAAAGGTGGTTCTAATTTCTGTTAAAAAAGAAGACATTTACTGGATTGATTTTGCATTAAAGGAAAATGCTATGATTGTGACCCATGATAGATTCAAGGAGGAACTGGGCAAATATCCGGACAAAGACTGGAAGGATATTGAGGCTAGAACCCTCAGGGGGCACCAATTCATCAGCGATAAATTTATTCTTCCCGGTTTGATGAAAAAGAAATCGATTCAAGAAACCGCACCGGATTCGGTATCATTCACAGAGTTTGAGCAATTGCGTGAAGAGGTAGAAGAATTGCAACAAATGGTTAGAGAACTTATGCCCAATAACCAAACTAATTTGGAAATTCTTCAAGCCGTTACAAATCAGGCCCTTTCCAACGGTAAAAGAGCCGGAACAGCTCATTTTCACCGAATTGTCGGTAGCGCGATTCTTGGATTGGACCTATCCACATATCCTAAATCATGGCCAAAAGGATGGCCCAAAACCTTGTCCAAAGAATTGGGATTCAAAGGCAAGTTTTATGAAGAATTGATAAAACAAAGTTCGAAGAAAATCTGCGTGAGCACTAAAAAGGGTACCAAAGAAATCTTCTACTGTTGAATACGGTTTCTACCTGCTTCAGTTGTTTGTAATAATACCACAGCCAGGCACACTCTTCTGGTAATTGACTCCGTGGTAAAGGTCTCACCAACTTCTAGCAGCAGTCATCTTCTACACAGCAATCATCTTTTACGGAAGTAGTAGGATCCAAACTCAATCTGATAATCTTGATACCTCCATGACATACAATGATTGCTATAGCAGTCCCGATTATAACATCGGGCCAAAAGGATCCTGTAACCAGCACCAATAGACCAGCTAGGATAATTCCAGCTGAAGCAAAAGCGTCATTCCTGCAGCATATGAAGGCACTCAGGAAATTTATATCCTTATGTTGGTGTTTATACATCATCAATGCAACGCTTGAATTGCCAGCTAACGACATCACACCGATAAGAGAAATAGTACCTCCGGTCAATTCTGATTTGCCCATAAAACCTAGATATGCATAATAGAAGGCCCATAGACCAAATAGGGTCATTATCATTCCTTTGAGTAATGCCAGTCTGTTCTTGACTGCAGTGGTTGATGATAATACCAGGATACTCGATCCCAGGATGAACACATCTCCTGAATTGTTAGCCGCATCACTCAACAATGCAGCAGAATTCATCATTAGACCGTACCACAGGTCCACAGACATCATTACCAGATTTATAATGAAGGCTATGATCAATGCCTTTCTTCCAAGTGCGTCAGCATGTGTACTCATCTTATCAATATAATAAATATTTGCGGTCTTAAAATGGCTAGAAACGGTACTTACTCAGGAACCGCCATCTTCTCTAGACGACTAATCCTCAGTTGTAATTCCTTAATTTGTTCTTGCATTTCTTCTCGATTGCCACATTGGCATTTCTTTTCATCAATCAGTTCAAGCGGCATTTCAGTTGTCATAACCTCCCAACCTAGCTACATTAAAAAACCCTACACTATTTTTCTATCCCAATCTCTCAGTGACTTTCTAAATATTTTCCCATATATCTTTTAAGAAATATCTAACTGTTTGACTTCATATCGGTCGCCCAGTTCCTCTATCGTTGCAATCAATGATGTAATATCCCCAGCATCCATTATTATTTTACCAGTTTCAGAATCTATTACTCTAAATGCCATCCGTGACTACCTTCCCATAATTCCCCAACCCAGCTACATTAAATGTCTTTTTGTTTCAGGCTTCCTCATCCGGCTTGTGTAATATGAAAAACATAATAATTGCACGTAAAAAAAAGGTTATAGCCAAGGCACTCCTAAGGCCAGATAGACTATAAATCATAATAATATTGAAAATTTGAACTAATATACTTAAAGGATGGAGAATTATTTCTTTTGCACGGTTATTGGGATGTATAACCTCAGTTTTCTTTTTCGTTTCCCAATCAATCGCCATACTCTCCCAGACACCTTTGTTTAATTTAATACTGTGGTTGTTTTGTTCTTTGGTGGGTCTACTATAGATCCTATAACAGCGCCTTATCCAATAATCTCTCGTTTCATTTTCTCGTAATCGGCATCGTCAATCAGACCTTCTTTCTTCATCTCGGCTAGTTTTTCTAATTCTTGCATCTTGGAAGAGCCACCACCGACGTTAGAACGGTTCAGAACACTATCTTTAATCTCGGTTTTGGTGACCTGGTCACCTTGAACAACTGTTTGATCTACTTTCTTCTCATCATACATTATTCGCCTGACTCTGGCAGCCTCTTGTGGTTTTCCTGCATTTTCATATAGTGAGATAGCCTTTTTGTAATCCAAATGGGCTTCTCTTTCATGAGCGCGACGAAGTTTTTTTGCATATTTTTGCTCAACAAGAATGGTGGCTTTTGTGTGAAATCCATTAAATCTACTAACGGTTAGCATTACAACAGGGATTGCAATTAGACCAATTATTATATCGAATCCACTAAAATCTCCAGATAGTAGATCCACGATAGGCATCATTACAAACACTACGCTAAACACCATCCCAATCATAAACAAAGCATCGCCATTAAACAATTCGTTTTTCTTTTCTTCTATCTCTTCACTTCTAGTAATTTTCCCAGAATTTCCTTCATCCATATTCCCCTGACGCCTTTGTTTAATTTAATACTGTGGTTGTTTTGTTCTTTGGTGGGTCTACTATAGATCCTATAACAGCGCCTTATGGCTACTATTTCCTGCGAGATATTGCTATCAGTCCGATTGTTATTAAAGCAGGAATCAGGGATATTGCGGGAAGGCCACTTTCAGCCTCTTCCGCTTCAGGCCTAGTGACGGTTATGATACGGGAATCCGTGGATACGAAGCCCTCATCATCCGTCAGGCGAAGAACCGCCGTGTAGGTCCCTACCTGGTAGTAGATGGTGGTGGTGATCCCGTGCCGTTCCGATGACCAGTCATAATTTCCATCGCCATCGAAGTCCCATTCGTAATTGACGATGGTCCCATCATCATTGCCCAAGCCGATGAACTGGACTTCCGTTTTCGGTTCGACCTCCATATCATCGCCTGCCGTGGCGACCGGCGCAATGCCAATCAGTAGTATTCTGGAATCCTCATCACTCCATGCTCCGGCGTTATCTTGTACCTGGAAGGTTATGGTGTGAGCTCCCAGAGAAAGGGTGTTGCTGCTGAAATCTTTCCCAGTACTCAGTTCGCCATCAAGTGATGAACTCCAGCGATAGGTCATAATCGTACCATCACTGTCCGACCCACTGCCGGTGAACGAGGTGATCACTCCTTCCTCGGCCGGTGAAGGTGAAATGGATTCAATAGCTCCGGTCGGAGGGGTGTTGAGATTGACGATTAGTGTTGAGGAGTCCCAGTCGGACCATCCTCCGTCATTGTCTTGCACCCGGAAGGAGATGATGTGGGTTCCAGCACTGAAACCAGTACCATCGAAATCCTTCTCGTTGCCCAGGATCCCGTCCCGGGAAGAGTTCCATTCATATTCCGTGACAGTACCATCATCGTCCGTTCCAGAGCCGCGGAAAGAGACGGTTATTCCTTCCTCAACCGGTGAAGGGCTGATGGAATCGATCATCGCGACCGGAAGCGTATTGGGATGAATTACTAGCGTTGCAGTGTCCCAGTCAGACCATCCTCCGTCATTATCCTGTACCCGGAAGGAGATAGTGTGGGTACCGGGGCTAAAACCCGAGTCACTGGGATCTTCCTCAGTAAATAGAATCCCATCCAGGGAAGAGTTCCATTCCCATCCGGTTAGGGTACCATCCTCGTCCGTTCCGGAGCCGTCGAAAGTGACGACCTCGTTCTTGAACCTAGCTGATGAGGGAGTAATCGAATCAATGGTTGCGACCGGAAGTATATTGGGAGTCACGGTCAGCATGGCTGTATCCCACGCAGACCATTCCCCGTTCTCATCCTGTACCCGGAAGGAGATAGTGTGTTCTCCGCTACTGAATCCCGTGACGCTGAGCTCCGCTTCGTTACCGAGAATCCCGTCCAGGGATGAGGTCCATTCATAGGCTATGATGGAGACACCGACACCTGTTCCGGAACCGGTGAAGGTAACTTCCTCATCGAACCGGATAGTAGTTGGTTCGATGGAATCAATCTGGGCGTTCGGGGGCACATCCTTGTTGAAGAGGTAGATCTCCTTGTCCCAGGAGCCGGCAACGATATCCTCGCCGTCAGCCGAGATCCCGACCGACTTCACAGAATCTCCAGTAGTATAGCTCCAGAGAGGGGTGCCACTGTCCTTGTCGAACAGATAGACCTTGTCGGAACCGACAGCGAGTTCCTCACCATCGACCGAGAAGTCCAATGACAATACGGTACCCCCGGTAGCGTAACTCCAGAGGGAAGTACCGTCTCCGTCGAGGAGATAGACACTGTAATCCTTGGATCCTACGGCAACATATTCGCTGTCATCTGTGATAGCGACCGAGTAGATCGAATCCCCGGTGGTATAATTCCAGAGGGGAACACTATTGTTATTGTGGAAGAGGTAGGCCTTGCCGTTCCAGGAGCCGGCGGCGAGATGATAGCTTTGTTGACCAAAGAAGTCCTCCGAAAGGGCGACCGCCCTCACAGTATCTCCAGTCGAGTAGCTCCAGCGAGGAGTACTGCTGTTTCTATCAAAAAGATAGACCTTGTCAGAGCCGGCGGCGATCATCTCACCATCGGCCGAGATGTCAACTGAGAACACGAAATTACTGGTAGTGTGGCTCCAGAGAGGAGTCCCACTATCCTTGTCGAAGAGATAGACCTTGTTGTCCCAGGAACCTACAGCGATGGTCTCACCATCCTCCGAGATGGCGACTGACCACACTCGGTTCCCAGTGCCGTAGCTCCAGAGGAGCGTACCGTCCTTGTTGAAGAGGTAGACGTTGTTGTCCAGGGAGCCTGCGACGATGGTCTCACCATCGGACGAGATAGCGACCGAATATACACCGTCCCCGGCCGTGTAGCTCCAAAGGAGCGTACCGTTCTTGCTGAAGAGGTAGACCTGGTCCTCATCTGAACCGGCAGCGATGTACTCGCCGTCTGCCGAGATGGCGACCGAGTTGATACCGGAGCCGGCATTGTAATTCCACACAGGCTCCTTGGCGTCCGCCCCTCCGGCTAGCAGTACGAGGCCGGCAAGCAGCAGGAAAG
>CAUYZR010000031.1:0-13975 GCA_963577905.1 Candidatus Thalassarchaeaceae archaeon | reverse complement strand
ACTCCGCAGCGTGCATAATGGCAGTAGATCATTCGGATGAACCAAAATGCACGCAAAAAGGGACTGACTGGATCTCGTTCGAACCTAGTTCAAGCCCTAGAAAAAGAAAATTGGTAAAGAGAATCATCAAGAAAAGTTAATTCCCTATCTTGTAACTGGCAAACATTCCAAATACGATACCTAACGAATCAAATAGCACGTCAGTCGAGGACATATGACGCCCCGGTACAAAACTTTGGTGAAATTCATCTAGGATTGCAAAAGAGATACCTATCAAAAGTGAGCCATAGAAAGGATGAAAAGTTAGTAATTCATCTGACGTAATTGATCTAAACAACAAAAATCCCAAGATTGAATATTCAGCCAAGTGGAAAATGTAATCTATACTATCTATACTATCTAGGTCTGATTTAGGAAGATCCTCCTGCGGAACATGGCTTAAGAGAGTTATCAACAACATATAGCCTATTGTGATTACTGTGTATGGTTTCACTACAATTTACCTTCTTTCATCAATTTCAAATCGTCTAAATCATTAGAATCAAAATTGTTGGGAGGTTCACCATCAATTTGATTGGCAATATCCTGACTCTCAATCGCCCAATACATGACTGAGTCCTCGTTGTTGGAATGGTTGGGATGATCGGGGTCCTCATGGTCGTGTGGTGATTCATATCCATTGTTGACCAAAGCCACCAGATGGCCATATTCATGCACTATTACCGATTTCTCAATATCTTCTGCAGATATAAGAAAAAAGGCTGCGTCCCCGATCTGCTCCTTGAAGAGTACAAAGGATGAACCCGTATAGGCCAGACCAAGGGTCTGGTCATTATCCTCATACTCACCATTGAGATACAAAATATGAATGATGAAGGTATTACCGCTCTTGTATCTCTCCCGCTGTTCCTTCTCAATCGCTAGTATCTCCTCTAATGAATAACTGCTATCTGTGCTTCCAAAACCATTCTGGCTGACTGATACTGACGTTTTGTCCGTGGTCTCCTGAATCCTCTGCTTCAACAGGTCCACTGCATCCGAATCAGGCGCATATTCCGTGACATAATTAATTTCGATATGCAATCTGGAATAGTCTGTAGACCGTAGGATCTCATATCTACAATCGCCCGTCACATTTTCACAGGAAACCAGTTCTTCTTTCAAATCTTCCAGACAGCCCGGCGTAACAACAAGCATGAACACCAGAATGACTTTGAGACTATTCATACCATGATATTAACCAGACCGATTAAAAAGTTAGTAACTGTTCAGTAAATAGGACCAAGAACCAATTGTGGATCTGGATAATCAAGCAAAGCCTGAGCTCTATCTTCAGGTGCTACAACCCCAGGAAGATCATGCGTTTCAGGTTCCAGTAGAGAAAGTTGGAAATGTAAATGCGGTTCCCATCCCCCATTTTCATGACGAGCGCCGAACCAGGCAATCACTTCACCTTTATTCACTATTTGTCCAATAGATTTATCCTTGACAGATGTGGAATCAAGATGGCCATACAATGCCCAAACCGTGGTTCCAGAAATGTTATGCCTAGTAATTATGACGTGCCCATAGTCACCTGGTTCGGGATTGTAGCCAAAGTGGGAAATCTCTCCATCTACGAATGCCATGCATGGCGTTCCTACAGGACCTCCAATATCAATACCCATATGGATATTACGAACCCCCGCGAAAATATCAGCATCGTACATATTTGGACGAACTTCGTTGTATTTACCAATACTGAATTCGGTTCTGGATGGTGTCCATAAGCCACCACTAAGGTCATGAACTGTGTATTTCTCTGGTAAAATTACTACAGGATGAAAATCACCAATGTTCCAGTCGATTATGCTATCTTCATTCAAGATGGACATCCTCCGAATACAAGTTCACCAATTTGCCGTCACTCAACACTTCCAGGGAACCATCAGAGTTTATTGATTTAGCAATCCCCGTAGCCCCGTCCCAAGTGATGTCCCTGCCCAAAAGACAATCATAGTCCCTAAATCTGGAAATTATATCCTTATTAGATTTTTGCAGATTCTCTCTGAAAACCACGAAGAAAGACTTCAAGAAACGATATTCATCCAGGCCATAGCTAACACTGGCCAGATTTATTGAATTTGGAAAGGAAGGACTATTGTTCAGGTTTATTCCTATTCCCACCACAGCACATTTGTCATCATCCTCACAAAGAATTCCGCCCACCTTTTTGCCATCCAGTATTAGGTCATTGGGCCATTTCAATCTCAACCTATTATTCAGCCCAACCAGAGTCTGGGTTACACTAATACCTGCAATGAAAGACAATAGAGAATGGCTAGGTGTGATAATCGAGAGATAGAGTCCACCAGGAGGGGATTCCCAGATACGAACACCACGGCCCTTTCCCCTAGTTTGTTGAAGAGCTATAATACCATCATTAGCTCTCATCGAATTGCGGGATAACCAGGTATTGGTCGAACTTACTCTGTCAACTATATGAATCACAGAAATGCCCCAAGATCCATTTGCTTTATTTGCTCATTTTCAAGGGTGTCCTCAATCGCACCAAAGACAAGTTCAAGCCTTTGCTTAACAAAGGGTCGTGTACCATATTTTTCAGATATGTTTGTTGCTATCTTCTTGTACTTGGATACTGAAGCTGGAGAAATATTAAGTTGTAGTTTACCTCCACAAGAACAAGTGTCACTCAAAGGAGGACGTCTATACTTTTTAGGACACTTCTTGCACCTGACGCCTTGTGTTGAGAAGGATCTAAGGTTACCCATGATATCCCTAATGAAATGTTTTTCAATTGTCTGTTCAGCAACGTATGTTGCGTTAGAGGCTCGGATTCTACTTGCTAGTTCAAGAGATGCCAAGGCCTTCTCACTCATAGAACCAAGTGTGACGTAACGAGATTCTACAGGACCCTTATTTATGCTGGATGATTTATGTGTGAACCCATAATTCTCATACTGGTCTGGACTTCCAAGACGCTGGGATATTGTGTCCAGGAGACTAGTAACAGCATTTGGTTCAGACCTTTTTTCGGCATGGTTATAGAATTCAGAAGAATACTCTGTATTCAATTCAATATTGTGGGCCTCGCTGTCTATCTCAGTAGGATCAATGCGCGTTGATAGAACACGAGGGATGTCCATAGTCCCACCCCGGGTGCCTGGAACAAAACTATTGGAATAATTGAGAAGGCCATCCACCAATAGCATGATCGAGTCTTCATCACCATCACAGTTACGTCTTTTTGCAGCATGAAGAAAGGGATGCCCATACTGAGCCTTGGCAGATGTGAAACCGATGAGGCGGGTAAGTACTCCTGCTGAGGTATGTGGACTTAGGCAAATCAACAGATTACCAATCAGTTCCTCTGGTCTGGAGTTTGGTTCAAGGCCGTAAAACGGCTTCATACTATACAATCGGGATAGTTCCTCATCCACGAAATTGGAAACCTTGACCAACCAATTACCTGACCTCTCAGAAACTATCAGATCTTGAACCTTCATCTCTAGAAGCTGGTCATCTGACTCTAGGGGCTGACCTTTTATGTCCTTAAGATAGCCCAATTGTTTGGCCTTGGCAACCGTTAGACCTATCTCCTTAGGATAAAAATGAGTTATCGGTAGATCAATCATATCATAGCGCAAGGTCCCGTCCTTGTAAACCCTAAGATCATATTTTGCCCGGAGTATCCCCTTCTCTAGGCATTCCGGGACCTTCTGGTCTGACACGAGGCCTTTGACTCCTTTTATCTTAGGTAGGATTCCTGTTCGTGTATTATTCATCGCCTTGGTGATTAATTCGGATACATCAACCGAACGTCTACGAGCTTGGTCTTTGACCATAGTCTGTGTTTTACAGCAGTGAATAGATACTGTCTCCTTCTGACATTTCTTGCAATACCGTAATTGTGTCTCCACCTCAATTATACCAGGTCTGCCGCGGGAAAGACCACGGTTACTGCTTGACTTGAGTGCCGTATTCACCAATCTTTGGGAACCACCAGCCTCACCCAAAGGAAATAGAACGTTTGGCGGAGGCTTCATACGTCGTTCCTTGGCCTTTTCAGGTCGCCCCATACTAGCTCCAATCCGGGTTGGAGCCCTATGTTTTATGATAACACCGGACAAATGGGAGATTAAGGCCATTGAATCCTCAGTATCAAGAACATTCATACTTGACTCTAGAGTATTATTTTTCACTTCTAGGCCCAGAGTATGAAACAGGGGTTCTACTCCATCCTCTAAAATAATTGAATTGTCACTAATTCTGAAAAATATACCTAGTCTCAGAAATATTTCCTTGTAGACCAAGGGAAAGGAATTGTCCTTTACCTTTCCACCATTACGGATTAATTGATTGCGGAAATCTTTGATCTCTTTTGTATCCAAATCTCCCCAGTAGTATGTATACTTGGGGTGCAACGGGACTTGATGGTGTTTGCTAAACTCCAGAAGGGATGCAAAATCGAATTCACCATCGTAGGCATCAATTTGTGAATCCTTTATGATTGCCGTCCACCATTCAGTACACCATCCTGAAGGTTCCAATGGATGATTATTCTCCATGAATTCGCCAACGGGAACCAGAATTTCACCAAGGTCTATTATTCTATCTATCTTGTCCACTATTATTCTGGCCTTTTCGTAGTCATCTAGTCTAGTAAAAGTTCCGTCTTTGAGAAGAACGGATGGACCCTCTATAGAATCACAAGGTGTAGCAGCAGTTGCCTTGCCTGGAAGTTGAATTTTTAGTTGAGTGCCTATAGCTGCAAAGGAATCAAGAGCCACCATAGTAGAAGGGTGAATTGACATGGATGCTAAACCTGCTAAACGCGTTCGTCCATATCTTAGACGAAAACCTCCAGGCTCATCTGGAAAAGCAAAAATTGGACGTCCTGCTAGGACATCCTTAAGATATTTATGTTCCTTAATATTTCCTGAGGTAGTTTCACGTTTCTTTTTTGTATAGGTTCGCAGGAAATCCCATCCACTTATCTCCAGATGATCGACATGCTTGAGTATTTTAGCTGCCTTGAGACATAGCCCCTCAGCCAAGACCAGACAGGCTCCTCCTCGAAGAGAGTTGGTCTCGACACGGGGAAGGTCACGATTTCCTGCAACTTCTATTCGATCAGTGCTCTCTCCAGTTACACAAATAGGACATGATTTGGTTATCACCTCGATTTCATTCGAACTGGGAACATATTGCAGATTGACTGCCCTCTTGTAGAGCGGTATCTCTTCCTTGTATCTTTCAATCTCGGCTGGTGTTGGTATATACGAATCAAGACCTAATTCACGCCTGACTACATCTGCAATCAGAACCGATAACGCCTGAGCAGTTCCTCCTGCTGCCCGAATAGGGCCTGCATAGTAGATGGCCGCGCACTTGGTATTATTCTGATTGACCATAGTGCTGACCCTGACCACTCCTTCAGTAGGGGCCACAAGCACCCCTTCAGTAATGATTGATAGTGATGTTCTGACCGCTTGTTCAAGGGCCTCCTCAATACCTTCACTTCGAAGTTCAGCGGCTAGTTCCTTAGCTATGATCAAAGCCGTGGATTCCCTATCATTATTCTCGGAAACAACACGAATACGCGAGGCAATGCCTGGAGGGCCAACTTGGGATTCGACCCTTTCAGCAAGGTCCTTGGCCCGCGGTATCTCTGGTTCAAGAGCCGGATCAAATCCAGCTTTTCTGGCCTTCGAAACCAAAATGTAACAGTCATCGGCTCTCTTTTCTAAATCACCAAAATAGGATTCCATTTCATTCGAAGCGACAAGGACCACGAACCAGTATTGAGTGCCTATTATTATTCTATTTCCCGGTCCTAGGATCCATAGCTATCAATGAATATCGAGCGATAGGCAGACGCACTAGTCCGTATACCTGCAACCAATATCCCATATGAGACCACAGCAAAGATTAGTCCCGCAAACAGGCCCATACTATGATTCCAGAGCATTACAGTAGCAGGAAGAATTAAAAGGACAGAAGAAAACAAAGCTGAATTTCCCATCAGCATAAACTGTACCAGAATATCAGGATTTCCTCTATCACTTTCATCAAAATTAGCAAATGCACTTCCTGACCAAATTCCCAGACCCGTATTACAAAAAATCAGAATTATCAGACATTCTCCAAAGAACAATGTAACTTTGAGAGGGAACTGGGCCAGAATACAAATGGGAAGCCAGATAGCCAACAGACCCGGTAATGCCATCATCAACAAGGCCACTGCTTTGCCTTTCATTATTAAAACTGATTCAACAGGATTCGATTTCATAATCCATAGACGTTTCCCTTCAACACCCAGAATTGTAGAACCCAGCATAGTGCATTGAAGTAAAGCGCCCAAGTACATACTTATGGCCAGCATCCCAGGATAGTATAACTTGGGAGGAAGGTCACCGACAGGTTCGATTGGGAGGCCAACTTTGTACCACCAGAAAATCAAAAGCGCGGCTATTGAAAATGTAGAAAATGCAGAACTTAGAACGTCCCGTTCCCTGATAGAGGACGTCACTTCTTTAGAGCAGATAGAAGAAACACGAACTCCAAATACAGGCTCAAGCCATTTGAACTGAAGAATTCTAAAGGGATTCTTATGGGACGAAGAATTAGTCTTATGAGACTCAAGAGCCTCGACAAAAATCTGATCCATATTATAAAAATAAATTATCAATACCAATAAACTAGCTGATGAAATTCCTATCGCCATATCTGGTGAGGTGTGTGATCCGTTTGCTATAAACATCAGAATTATTAGAAGAGGAGATAGTATAATCAAAAACTTGAATTTACGTGAGAATGGGTGCAAGGAACCGATGATTGAGAACATAAAACCACACAGAGGTGACAATATGGAGAATATGAGAAACAGAATCAAGAAATCTTGAGGTAGAAAAATATTAGTGTTGGTAACATAATTACCTATCACAAAAATCAGGAGTAAGGAAGCCGACAGAAATAAACTTGGAATAACAATCGATAAAAGCATACCATTCATTATCTGTCTTGCACGAATTGGTTGTACCAAATGCATATCCATGGTCTTGGATTTGATTATCTTGCGATAAGTGGCTCCTGCTGACCGAAGTGTGAATAGGGCAAAGAATATCACCAGTATAGTCCCATAACCCTCATTTGACCCTTCCGGGAACAACTCCGGGTGGTCGATAACAAATTTAACAAGGCGTATACTGGCAAATGAGAATATCATGCCAAGCAAGACTATCAACATCGTGGCTGCAAACCTCTTCTTTATGGATTCTACATTGCGCCTTACCGAAGACTTGAATTCAGCTTCAAATATGGCATAAGAGACGCTCATCTGTATGCCGGGTTGGTACCCAAAGACTCCAATGTCCTATTCTTCTTGGTAGATTTCTTGTACAAACTATAACATTCTGAACAAAGATTGACTTTACGGCTCGAACCCGGAAGATCTAAGACTCCTGATTTCTCGGCCCTCTTTCTTGGCAAGGAACGTTTAGGTGTTTTTCCACAATCTCTCTGACTGCAAACATCATTATCTTCAGTTGACAGCGATATCTCTCTGTGCTTCATTATATCAATATAGAACTTGTCATACTTAAAACATTATTGACCCTATTTTTCCATAGATAGGCCCATAGAATGAGATATCAACTCGCCACATTTAGCACAATAATTTATGCTTTCATCAGGAATTCTGTAGCTGCATGAAGGACATTTTCTTTCTACTTTCTGGGATGGTTCATTATTCCCTTTTCTAAGATTGATAATATATCCAAGAGCCAACAAAACCAAAATCACCGTCTGGCTATAACAGACCAATTCCTCAAATTCCACAGTTGTGTAAAGCATATGGACTTTAACACTGTCGCGAGGTCTACTGCAATGTTATATCTGGCATAAGAGGACGAGCCGCAAAACCTTTCAGCGCAAAATTACTACCTTCCCCAACTCGACATACAAACAAATCACGATGGTGCCGTATCAATCCGAATTCGTCCAATGATGAAACTCCACCACAAATTTCCATTGCCATAGTCAGATGGTCAGATGCCCTACGAGAACACTCTATCTTGACCTTGGCTGCAGATTCTCTATCCAATGTGTCATTATCATATCTATTAGTCAAATCAATCAACCACGTCAGACCCTGCTCCAAGGTTATGTCCATATCGATAATCACATCCTGGACTCTCTGAAAAGTTCCAATTGGAACTCCGAATTGTTCCCTTTCCTGAGAATATGTTCTGCATTTGTCCAGAGCAAATGCAAGAGAAGCCAAGGACATTCCCGCTATGAACAGACGACCTCCATTCAAACTCTGGGCCATTACTTTGAAACCCTCATTTTCCTTACCAAGGATTGCATCACTAGATACTCTGACGTCATCAAAATTAATTGATCCTGTAGACGATTGGCTCCAGAGGTCCTTACCTGCCATCTCTTGATAGGAGACATTAGAATCCTCCATCGGGACGATGAAACAGGTTGTTCGATGTCCCGGTTTAGATTCAGGGCTAGTCATAGCATGAACTACAACATGGCTGGACCACTTGGCATTGGTTGACCAGCATTTCTCACCCTTGATGATCCATGCATTTCCATCTTTCTTGGCAGTAACTTGAGGATTAGTAGCGTCAGAACCACGTCCCGGTTCTGATAAGCCAAATACGAACATGCGTTTGCCACTTGCTAAATCAGGAAGATGCTCTTTTTTCTGCTTGTCAGTTCCGAATAATTGCAAGGGTTTAGCACCCAAAGATGTGGCCGCACCGGGAGTGATTGCCAAAGACTGGGAGTGATAACCAAGTGCCAGACCCGTCAAGATCAGATCAAGCTGGTTACCTCCTTGCCCTCCATAATCCTCAGAAACAGTAACGCCAAAAAGGCCCATTTGCCCCATCTCTTCAATGATCTCATCAGGTATCAGTTGGTGGTTCCGTTCCCAATCAAGATAATTGGGTTCTATTCTTTTTTCAGCAAACGCACATACTGCCTTGTAGAAAGTCATTGAATCTGGAGATATCAATCTTTCCAGATAATGGTCTAAACGGCGTTCCATGGAATCGTCACAAAGATATCTGTTAAAGTGGTTATCGTGACCTGCCTATTGCTCCACGTGGTGCTTCAGGCTCATAATCTGCCTGCAATTCAGGTGGCCATTCCCTAGGACTATCGTCCACGCCTTGAAGAATTATGTACCCGATTATCATCAATACAAAGAGGAAGGCAATCGCTGCTGGTCTGCCAAGACCAAGCCCATCTACTATTATGCCCCATGACAAAGGACCAATTATGGTTGCAAATCGTCCAACCATACTGTACAGTCCGTAGAACTGTCCAATATAGCGTGGTGGTGTGAGAACCAGCATGTATGGTCTATCTGCACACCACGTTCCTCCCAAAGCTATGCCTGCCAAGAAAGGTGCCAGCCAGATCATCCATGTTGGTAAACCCAACCAAACTGTAGAAATGAGCAATGAGAAGGTGGCAAACCAGACCCATAGTACCAAATTCAATGTGACTTTAGGACCAATGATATCGACCAAATATCCCCACAGTAATCCACTAACTATTGAACTAAGAATTCCGATTAAGGTATAGACCACAATGTCAGCAGTGGTCATACCAAATTCCTTACTGACATATATTGCAGCAAATGTTATGGAAGTATTAGCTGCATCAGTATAGAAAACACGTCCAACAAGGAATCTGGAAAGTCCGGGAAATTGGTCAAGCATTCCTAATGTTTCTTTCAACTGCCTGAAAGTCCCTGAAACTGCAGTCCGGAATGAGCCTTCTCTGAATAGCGGGGTTGCGGGCGTGGAGATAAAACCAAAAAAACAGAACAATGCGACAAGACCGAGAAATGTACCCATGTTAGCACCAATCGAATCTCCTATTATCCAAGTATTCAGTAGACATAATAGCGCCATGATAATCATCAAACCGGGCCAAAAATTGTCCTTAGGGGTTTCCTTTACAAAAATGAAACAGGGAATAGCAAAAATCAGGAAAAGCATGGCTGTAGCCTGAAAGACTGTTTGGAATGGGAAACCTAGGATCTCGATGAGAAAATAACCTGCTGTAACTCCTACCAACGATCCAATATAACCTATTCCAATTCCAATACCACCAACTCGACCACGATTACCTGGTGTAGAAATAGTAGCTAATGTCGAGTCATAAAAAATAAGGCCAGCTTGATAGAAATAGTTAGCAATCACGAAGAAAACAAGGGAAACTGTCAATACTGTAGTTTTGTCCCATCCTGACTTTTCATAACCTAACAATGCAGTAAAGGAAACGCACAACAGAGTTGTGTAAAACAGAAAAGGCATACGGCGGCGTGATTGATCCGAAAGTGCACCAATTATCGGAGCTGTCAGGAATACAAGAAACATCGAGATTGAATTTGCATATGCATAATCTGAATCAGTTCCCCCTACATTATCACTGATAACCCATAAACTGAAGTAAAAGGAAACTATCAGAATAGAGAATATCGTATTTCCAAGATCGTAAAAGGCCCAAGAAACAATACTAAACATGGAAGCCTTAGTTGTTATTGGTTCCTTGGGTTTTTTTCGTTCCTCGTTAAAATCCTTTAATTTTTCTTTAATCTTCTTTGGTGCATTGAGTATTCTCTTAGTGCGACTCATGTCTATTCTTGACTAGTATCTTCTGCTAATTTCTTTCGTATACGTTCATCTTCAGCCCTAGCATCAGCACGCCCTGCTTCGATATCTACCCTATAAAGCAACCCTGCACCTATCAGAAGAAGCACAGCTATGCTAAAAATTCCAACACGGCTGTCATACACAACTGCCATGAAAAAATAGAGAGTGGGCCCCATGAATGCAGCCACTTTGTTGAAGAATCCAAAGAATCCAAAGAATTCAGTACTACGGGTTTCAGGTACGATTTGGCCAAATATACTACGGGCAAGGCCCTGCGAACCACCTAGAAGTGTACCCATCAAACATCCAAGAATCATAAATTGAAGAAATACCGTCAATCCAAAAGGTTCCCAAATATTACTTCGGGCCCAAATAGGTATGAAATCAAGAGAGCCATCACCAAGACTAGTAGGATGATCAACGCCAACTGAAGCTGTTCCATCCAATCCTCCACCATCTACGCTTGAGCTGAACCTTGTATCATCAACTGAGACTAGGAATGAGCTAATGTCATCGTTGGCAACTCCATCAAGAGGCACCTTGTTTGGTTCATCTTCAGTCTCTCCCCAGGCCCATTCCACAGTGTCTAACTTTTGATTTTCACTATTATTGGTGGGAAGAAGGTATGACCACTGCTTTGCCCATGCCTGCTCATCAAACTCTTCGTCTTCATAATCTACTTTTTGAGCTAATTCATGTGTCGACCAAGATACATAGACTGTATATCTTTCTTCACTCTCATTCCACTCATAGAGGATATCATAATCTTCATGTGATTCTAGCTCGAGTGGTGCAAAGGCAAGTGCGGCAAAACACAAAACAACCCATCCTACAATCGAAATAAAGAGCGCTCTTTTAGTTCCTATTCTATCTGCAATCTTAGTGAATATGATTGCAAAAGGTGCTGCAATAAATTGAATGGCTAAAATAGTAAGCATTAGGCCAAACGCACTTACACCTAGTACAGAAACCCCATACACACCACCTAAGGCAGTTATAGTATTAATTCCATCAATAAAAAAGAAATATGCAAGCATGTACAAGAATAATGTTGGAAATGCCTTGTAATCCTTTAGTGTTTGCTTTACTTCACCAACCGCAAAACGTGCAGCCTCCCTAAATTTCAGTTTTTCCATCTCCTTTTCGATAGGTGGTTCAGGAACCCACATAAAGGTAAAAAGTGCAAATCCATACCACCACAATCCAGCTGTGGCCATACAGAAAGGTATAACCCAATCCGCTTCAACACCTAATACTAGACCGATATGAACTACGAGAAGTAATCCTCCACCTAAATATCCATAAGCAAAAGCTCTGTTCGAAATATCGTCCATCTCATCCTCTTTACCTAAATGTGGCAAAAGTGCATTGTAAAAGACTCCAGCACCATTTAGACCTACATTTGCAAGAAGAAACATAACCATTAACCAAATCCATGACGCGTTTCCAAACAAAGGTGCGAAGGCTAGAAGGAAAGTTGCGCCGGCTCCAACATAAGTCAGAATTTTTAACCACTTTTTCTTGATTAGACGACGATCTGCTATTACACCAAAAGGTGGGCTAACAATTGCCACAAGCAAAGTAGATATTGCAACCACTAGAGACCATACTGCATCCGCCGTTACTGTGGTCGAACCAATAGATGTAGTTAGTCCATTAGCTTCAAGGAACAAATAGGTATACCAAACAGGAAGTATTGCCACGGTAACACTGGTCTCAAAAGCAGATTTTCCCCAATCATAGTATCCATAACCACTAATCGCTTTCTCTTTTTCCTCTGAAAGATTTTCTAATTTAGAACTCAAGCTGAACAATTTAGCCACTGGGTCCATATGGTTGACTAAAGAGACCCAGTTTAAAAGTAAATAACCACTATGTTTCTGTAAAAAAAACAGTAAACTGTAATTAATTATTCATTCCATTCCAAAGCCTTATTCAAAAAGTTTTCAAATAATTCAGAACCATATTCAGTATGTTCAACTTCCGGATGATACTGAACGCCCGCATAAGGCAGACTCTCGTGTTGAATCACTTGGATCTGACAATCATCGGAAGATGCCATCAACCTGAATCCTTGAGGCATCACATGGACCTCATCATTATGTGATTCCCAGACGTTAAATTCATCAGGGAACTTGTCTAGAATCCACCCCTTATCAATTAACGTAACTAAAGAAGAACCAAATTCGGGTATCACTGCCGGACCTGCTTTTCCTCCAAAATGATTGGCCATGTACTGATGGCCCACACAAATTCCCAAAATAGGCCACTTCTCTATATCGATGTACTCGGAAGTTAATCCCAAAGCCTCAGATTCTGTTTCAATCCTTGGGGCTCCTCCTGATAAAACAAGGGCTTTGAAACGTTCCAGCTCAGCTATAGGTGTCACATTCGAAACAATTTCGGCTCTGCATCCCAAATAATTGAGGACTCGATACTCCTTATGGGTCCACTGACCTCCATTGTCAACAACGGCTATTGGGAAATTGTCATATGACATTAATCTGAGCTTGGCACTTGCTTGTTAAGTCTTTCTAATCTACTATTTCTTTCTGAAGCAAATTTCTGAATGGCCTCTAGAACCCAACGTGGGCTAAGATGAGCCTCATCGATAATCTCATCAAGACTACCGCCAGTTCTCCAGTTATCATCCCAATCAGGAGATACTGAATATTCTGAAACTATACGGTTTGAGATCCAGTTGTGCATTATTCGAAGGCCCGTATTCGTAACTATCATCGAATCTGACCATTCTGTCTCAGATATAATTGAATCCCTGTAAGCCTGATCCTGTCTCCGGAACAATTCCCAGGAAACTGCGGAAACAATCTTCACGTTATGCTCAGAACCAATCTGTTCTAATATTGAGACTACCGTATTGGTCGAACTTGTTCCTCTGACAATCACCACGCCTTCTTTGGGACGATTATCATAATCCCTAATCAGATAGGCTCCCTTTGAAGCCTCGAAATGGCTTGCAATGCCCCGTTTTTCCCGATCCGGAACTTCAATGGCTGGCCTTGTCAGATGAAGCGCAACAATCGGTACATCAGTAGAGAAAGCCGCTGCTAATGCAGGTGCTACGTCATTGTGCTCCCAAGGGTGCAAGTTGATGATATGGCCCGTCGGGAATAATTGTGTGACACCTGGTGCAAAGATGCCAAAATGAGTGCGACTATCCTCAGCCGTCTCAGGACCGGAATGACCGACAATCCACAATAATCTACCAACCTTGATCTGTGAATCCTGGGCAACCTGACTGAACAATCGAATTGGACCGTATTTCAGATAAC
>CAUYZR010000030.1:0-14669 GCA_963577905.1 Candidatus Thalassarchaeaceae archaeon | reverse complement strand
CTCTGGGGTCCATTCGTAGATAATTATCATTACTTGCCCATGGGTAGACGCAGGCCGTGGATTCTTGGTGCACAAACAGGCATGGTTCTCACTGTTTTCATTATTGTATTCGTTCCAGATATTGAGACTAAAGTTACTTTGTTGACGTTCTTGCTGTTTTTCCACAACATGTTTGCATCCTTACAGGATGTGGCTGTCGATGGATTGGCTGTCGATATTCTGAGCCCCGAAGAATTTGGTAAAATTAATGGATTCATGTTTGGTGCAAAACGTTTTGGAACCATGATCGGTGGTGCTGGAATTGGGTACTTTATTGGTTCATTGGGCATCCAGGGTGGACTGTTCTTGATGGTACCTATGCTATTGATGATTATGTGTCTTCCCTTGTTTATCAGAGAAAGGCCGGGGGAGAAACTAAATCCCTGGAGTGAAGGAAAAGCCATTGTGAAACCAAGTAAACCTACTGTGAAAGTTAGTAAAGGTGCTATAAGAAAAGTAAAAGGGGGTTCTATTGATTCTTCTGACAAAGCAAAAGCTATCGCTGTGGATTTTGCACTTTTAGCTTTCCTGTTTTTATTCTTACTGTTAACTGTTGGAGATGTTGTTGGTCTGAGTGGAAGTGTTGTTGTAGCTGTCGTATGTGCAGGTCTTTGGTATTTCGCATTTTATTTGAAACCAGAAGAGGAATGGAACTCATTTGGAATGCAGTTTTATGACTTGGCGCCGGTGCAAAGTGATATTGTCAAAGCACTTTCTCTCAGAGCACCAATGATTGGTGTTCTATTGGCAATGTTGACATACTTCTGGGAATTCCTGATACCGGTGTTGAGCGTTCTTTTCATTCAACAACTGGGGTGGACGGATACTGAATATGTACTTGTTACAGGCGGTTCTGCTGTTGTTGCTGCAATTCTTGGAACGCTCATAGGAGGAGTTATTGCGGATCGTTACGGTGCGCGCCGTATTGCCAGTTTATTTGCAATTCTAACGGGCCTGTCCTTCTTTACCATAGCACTAGCTGAACCATTATGGGAGAATAGGACTGTAATGACCTGGTTGATTGTCATTTATCCTTTCTTTGGAGCTGCGATGGGCATTTCCCTGATTTCATTATTCATGAACGTCACGTGGCCAAAGGTCGGAGCTACGCAATTCACATTGTATATGGCAATGCTGAATTTCGGGGCATTGTTTGGCCTCAAGATGGCGGGTTACTTCGAAGAGAATTTTACCTTCACCACCACAATCATGATCGGTGGAACTTGCCAACTGATGATCGCATTTGTCCTGCCCTACATAGATCCGGGCCAAACACGCCGTGAATTAGGCAACGAATTCTAGCGGTAAGCCTTAAGTCGGGGGCTTTCTGGAAGCTCGCCTTGGAGACAGGGCAGGTTTGATAGAAATGAGCAATAATATCTATGTTGGGAACTTACCATGGTCCTTCAAAGACGACAATCTGAAAGAACTCTTTGAAGAATATGGAGAAGTCACATCTGCAAAAGTAATTGTAGATCGCATGAGCGGCAGAAGCCGTGGTTTTGCATTTGTCGAAATGGCAAGTGCAGATGAAGCTGGAGCAGCCATCGAGGCCCTGAACGGGTACGAGTCTGACGGGCGTGAATTAAAGGTAAACGAGGCCAAGCCTCGAGATGATTGATTTAATAAGAAACGACGACCATTTTATTCTGACAGCACTGTTACTGACGGTGTGTATGCAAATGAGCTTTTTTGCTATAGCGTACACGCTGAAATTTGACAAGGTTACAGATCTTGCAGGAACTTAGCAATTTCGTTCTGGCACTTATGACTTGGAGGAGATTTATCTTTTCCCAAAATACCAAGAGCACATCCAGAAGACTCTTCTACTGGACTTTAGCTTGTACCACAACTTAAAATGATTGTGAAGCAAATGCCTGTTGGCCCTATGGCTAACTTTGGCTATTTATTGGGCTGTGAGGAGACCCGAGTCGGAGCACTCATAGACCCTTCCTTTGAACCTGAGAAATTGGTCGAGATGGCGAAGGAAGTTGGATTGAAGATAGAATGGATCCTGAGCACCCATGGCCATTTTGACCACGTCAATGGGAATGAGACTGTTGTGGAAATGACAGGAGCCAAAATCGCAGGGCACAGTAGTGCCACATTCCATGTTGATCGTAAACTAGAACATGGTGACGAGATTAAGATTGGCAACATCCCTGTGGAAGTTCTGTACACACCCGGGCACTGTCCTGACGAGGTCTGTTTCCTTGTTGACAAACAGATTCTTTTCACGGGAGATGTCCTCTTTGTCGGCGAGTGTGGAAGGACCGATCTGCCAGGTAGTGATCCACGTGAGATGTACAAATCCCTCTTCGAAGTCCTAGCACCCGTAGCTGATGATGTTGATATTTTCCCAGGGCATGATTACGGAAGCAGCTCGATGTCAACCATGGGCTTTGAACGTGAAAACAACTATGTGCTGAAACCACGAACCGAAGAAGAATTTGTTGCGTTCATGAAGGCACCCTAGTTATTTCATAATAATCCAGAGAAAAGCCTCGATGGTGTAATTTAAAGAAAGAAACATTTTGTAGAGCATGATATTACTTTGATTTAAGGATTCTTAACAAAAAACGGTAGTATTTAATGTAGGGAATAACTATTAGAATTATGATAGGACTAATACTCGCGCCAATAAAAATAGCTGTTGATTTTATTCTAGCATTAATTCCAAAAAAATTACTTATCTTTATTATTATAGCTCTAATTTTAGCTCTCTATTTTGGATTCACTTACGAATTTTAACGAGAGAAATAGCTTGGCGCCAGGGGAGAGATTTGAACTCCCGAGGGATTGCTCCCAGTGGCTTTCGAGGCCACCGCAATACCGGGCTATGCGACCCTGGCTACCGGATAAGACCAGAAATGTTGGGTCTTAATATTCACGGTAACTATTTTCCCCTCACCTCTCATGAACAAATATGAAGTGGCAAGTGACGATTGATGGCGAGGTCAAGGTTGTCGAATTGCCCAAAGGGAGTACTTCCAATGATCTGGTCAGGCATCTGGGCCTGCATCCAGATGGATTATTGGTTCTAACCGATGAAGAAACGATGAAACCAGTACCCCTGGTATCTAAACTTCCTGATAAACCGCTCCGGATTATCCTCGTTGCATCGGGCGGTTGAAGGCTAACCATATTATTTATTAGTGAGGAGTATCACACCCAAGGAGAATAGTCTGAGTCAGAATGGCCAAGAAGAAATCTACTAAGGGGAGTAAAAAAGAAAAAGCCCCGAAGAAAAAAGAGAAGATTGACAAAGAAGAGAAGGCGCTCAAAACCGATTCTGAAAATGACTCCCAAGGGAGGATCATTGTATCTCAAAGAGAACGTGATGAGATAGATGCCGTGGTGGATGCTTTCTGGGCTTTCGTGGATGCGACCAAAAAGGCTCCCAAGATCCTATTATTCGCCGGGATCTTCCTGACGATTATGGGGGCGAGCTTTGCGGGCTGGCCACAGGAGACTTTCGATCTGGAGATAGAAGGGAAGACAGGCGTGTGGGTGCTGATTACTAAGAGTGACTACGAATTGGCCAAAGATATTGATGGAGATTATTCGAATCTCAAACCCGGAGATTCGGTCTGGATTGAAGGTGAGCTGAATAAAATTCAATATTATGGTGATATCGAAGCGCAGTTATTTCCTGAACTAGGTACTGGCCAAAACCCTGCTGTGGCTCCTGGCGATAAGGGGCTAGTAATCGAAAGAGGTGAATTTGGCCCTCTCTTTTCGCCATTTGGTACTGATTCAAACGATACTGTAATCAATTACGCAAACGGGGAGAACATAAGACCAGCGGACACAAATAAAAAGGAATTTTCGGATGTCATGCTTGATTCGGCTCTGTTTAATGATGTGGTCTTCAGGGACGTTATATTCTCGAATCTCACCTTGAAGAACACCTTCTTTGTGGATTGTACTTTTGACAGGGTGACGTTTTTCAATGTTAATTTTGACAGAACTGTATTTTCGAACAGCTCGTTCAATACTATCTTTTTCAACAATATCAGCGTTAAGAACAGTAAATTCGATAACGACGACTTCATTCATTTATGGGTCAAGGATTCTGAATTTAACAATACTATATTTGACAAGACGGATATCTACGGGTCAAAATGGTCCTACACCTCTCTGGAGAATGGCACATATCAAAGAGGGGATCTGAATATTGTCATCTTTCGCACTCTTACAGTCAATAACTTTGCATTGAATGATGCGCACATCAAGAACGTCCTGGATGTTCCGAACAGCGCTACTTTTGATTTTACTTACATGACGGTTGGAAAGACTGAAATCAGGGTTGATGAAAACATCGAAGGCGATTATCCTCTGGGTCAGAACATACTCGTCTCTGCATTGATTGGCGAAGATGGAATCGGAGCAGGCATCGAAGGAAAGGATGGTGAATGGGTTGGAGATATCTCTGGGGAAGGGTTCAGTAGGGAGGGATCCGAAATCAAGGAGAATCTCAGTTACGAGTATATGGTCGCCCAGAATCCCGGAGGGGCCTATGGTTACCTGATTACCAACCTTCTGAGAATGGATAATAGTGGTGTGGATACTACTTTTTGGTACACTATCTTCTTCAATATGATTACATTCGTTGGAATGGTCATAATCGTCTATGCCATAGGTACGCTCAGCGCAATTTTCTCACTTTTGAAATTCTTCTCGCCTTTCCTTATGACTGTGGGCTATTTCGTCCTATTATGGGCAATCATGACTGAGAGAGGATTCTTAGACCTTTCGAAATTGATGTTTCTCTATTTTATTCCACCCTTGGGTAAGGAATCTGTAATTCCAATAGGGATTGCTCAAGGTATTCCTTGGACAGTCTTAGCCCTTAGTATCGCATTTGTGGATGTTGTTGTCTGTCTGTTCTTAATATGGAACTTTGACCTTGCGAAGAAATTACCTTTCATCGGTAGTGGTATCAAGAGAGTACAGCTCAAAGGTGCATCTATACTGGAGAGCATGCCGTGGGTCGAAAGACTGACCTTCTTTGGAATTGTGATGTTCGTTATGATACCCTTTCAGGGTTCGGGAGCCTTTGCAGGCACTATTCTTGGTAGGGCAGTGGGATTATCTGTTTCAGCCAACCTGCTAGCTGTCGGTCTGGGAGCTTTGATTGGTTCAGTTTTGATTGCTTTATCCGTAATCTATGGACTAGGGTTTCTCAGTTATCTAGCGCCTCTCCAACTTGCAGGGTTCATAATTTTCATAATGGTCTGTGGAACGCTCTATTTCGTTTATCGCCATTGGAACCAACTAAGTATGGACGATTTTACCCAGACGTTAGGTCTGCACCGGGAGGGTTTGATTGGGGCGCCTCTGACGGCTGCTGGAGAGATGGTAGGTACTGCTGGCGGCACTGTGATAAAAGTGGCCGAAGGAACAGGAAAAACCGTGATAAGAGCGGCTGGAGACACGGGCAGAAAAATAACCAAGACAACCAGCGACATCGTCGGTTCTTTCGTCGACACGTTTACTGATGACAGATATGATTACATGACGGGGGCTCAATCTGATAAGACCACGCCAACGGAACTGGATACTGGCGTACTGGTCCCATTGCCTGAAGGTGCGCGCCGTGGAGTAGTGGTCACTGGGGGAGCAGGGTTCATTGGTTCCCACCTGGTCGACCGGTTGGTAAAACGTGATGAGCACGTGGTTGTGCTCGATAACTTCTCATCGGGTGAACTTGAATTCCTGTTCGATTCAATCGAGAACATAACTGTAGTGGATGTGGACCTTCTGAAAGATGATTTTGATGAATATCTGAAAGGGGCCAAGATTGTCTATCATCTGGCCGCCAACCCTGAGGTTCAACTCGGGATTACGAAACCTGAGGTGATGCAGGAGCAGAACGTGGATGTCACCGAGCGGGTTCTCGAGGCGATGAAGAGGACTGGTTGCAGCAGAATAGTGTTCACCTCAACCTCGACTGTCTATGGTGATGCAAAGATACCTACTCCTGAAGAAGCGGACTTGACCCCCATCTCAGCCTATGGAAGCAGCAAACTGGATGCCGAGAGACTAATCGAAAAGTATTGTAAGGAACATGATTTCCGTGGCGTCTCGTATCGATTTGCGAACTGTGTAGGGCCCAGGAGCAATCATGGAGTAACATATGATTTTATTCACAAACTCAAGGATAATCCAAAAGAGCTTGAGATTCTTGGAGATGGGGAACAGGATAAATCATACTTCCATGTTGATGATTGTATATCTGCGATGCTAGCAAAGGCACCACGTGAATTGTGTGATGCTGGAGAATTCATGGCCTTGAACGTTGGTTCCAAGGATTCGATTGATGTCGTGATTCTAGCAAACGAGGTCTGTAAAGCTATGAAATTGGCGGGTGTTGAATACAAATTCACCGGAGGGGTAGATGGAGGAAGAGGTTGGAAAGGTGATGTCAAGAAAATGCGCCTGGATATCAAGAAGATGAAATCGCATGGTTGGGATCCTCAGTTTACAAGCCGAAAAGCCATTGCTGATACTGCAAAATGGCTTGACGAAAATTATTAAATTGGACTGTTGAAGGCCTAAGGTAGCTCCTGTAGTGTAGTCCGGCCCATCATTTCGGCTTCTCGAGCCGAGCACCCGGGTTCAAATCCCGGCGGGAGCACCAAAATTTTTTGGCAACCTCTTATATAGGATTTTTTGTAAATCTAAAATATGTTAGAAAGTATTGCACTTATAAATCTGACGATTTGTTTCATTTTTGGAACCGTATTACTTAATCGAAAATACGATTTATCTAAATTATATGGGGCTGAATCAAAATCACTAGGAATTGCATTCCTATTGTTGATGGCTTTCACCCTCAATATGATGCCTTTGGTCTCTGCAGAAGATTCAGATAATGATGGTGTAGATGATGCTGATGATGATTGTCCTGACACTACTGATCAAGATGGATGGTCGGTGGCGGATAATGGATGTTCATATCCAACTTACCTAGATAATGTCTGGATGTGTGTAGAGGAAGGAATTGCAGTCACCGACTTGGCAACCGAGTGGAAAACTGCTGACGATGAACATACTTGCAGCGTCAGTCTAAGCTATGATAATACTTACATGACAATCACTACTCCCGGAATCGCAAACCACGATATGCAAGGCGGACCTGGTGGCGGGATAAATGATCAGGATTATGAATGGGTCTTGCCTCTGGTTCCTGAAGACGATCCTGATTGCAATCCTTCGGAATCTACCAATGGGTGTGAAATGGCCCCTGAACTAGGGCCTGTTGCCGTGGCTGTGAATGGTGTGCCCTTCTACGGTCCTGAAGATGGGCCTGGCGGCGATGCTGTTGCGACACATATTGGGCAATACACTGAGACCGAGCAGGAGATTTGGCTTGGTGTCTGCGGGGCCCATGCGGGGCCGAGTGGAACCTACCACTATCATTACGATGGAAATTGTATGCATTGGCACCCTGAAAACGAGGGTGAAATCCATCAGGTGAGCATCACAGATGACAAGGATTTCCTACCTGAGGACCTGACCATCAACGTCGGTGATACTGTTACCTGGACCAATAATGATGATAGTCCTCATACTGTAACTGCGGATGACGATGAATTCAATTCTGGGAATCTAGCAGAGGGGGCAACATGGTCCTATACCTTCACTGAGACTGGAACCTATGATTACCGCTGCAATTATCACGGTTCAATGACCGGATCGGTATCTGTTGTTGAAGAAGATGAGGAAATCGTCTGGACCGATTATACCTTTGACCAGGTGGACGATTCCGCACATTCTCCTATTATTGGATTCGCATTCGACGGCTATCTGATCTATGGTGCCTACGGTACTGTAAATGGAGAAGTTACGTTGATGCGTAGCAGTTATGAATTGAATGACGGGGCAGACGGTTCCAACGGGATCCAGGATTATCAGTACATCAAGGATTCAGGGCATCTGGATGCTTGCAATGGCGTCTTGAGTGCAACGCCAGAATTCCCGGACGGGATCTATCATTATCATTCGACCATGCCCGTTGAGGTAGATGGTGAAATGACCACCAATCATGCTTTCCCCTACTTCATCAATTGTTATGCTGGAATTGCTGTAGCTTCCAATATGGAAGGTGGTGGAGGCATGCAAGGACCACCTGATGCTGACGAGGACGGAGTCGGAGATGGTTGGGATATGTGTGCGGATACCGACGATACCGCCTACCCAAATGGAAAACCCATCTATCCAAGAGGATGTACGGAAGAGCAGTTTGCGATCTTGAGTAGTGATGATCAGAATGCAGCTAAAGTTGCATATTCAGGGGACAACCCGCCTGCTCCACCCGATGAAGACGGGGATGGGATTGTTGATCCTCAAGATGACTGTGACAGCACTGAAGCAGGAAAATTAGTATTCCGTGACGGATGTAACCATGGCTGGGCATCTGGAGATGGTGACAGCGATGGAGACGGTTTTGCAGATGATTTTGATGCATTTCCCACAAATTCTAGTGAATGGGCTGATTCAGATAGTGATGGAGTGGGAGATAATTCTGATGTATTCCCAACCAATTCTAGTGAATGGGCCGATTCGGATAGTGATGGTGTAGGAGATAATTCTGATGTATTCCCAACCAATTCTAGTGAATGGGCTGATTCAGACAGTGATAGTGTGGGAGACAATTCTGATCTCTGTTGGTACACCAACACCGATACTATTGTTGACAATGAGGGATGTTCAAATGATCAAAGACTCGATGATGATGAGGATAATGTGAACAATCAGGATGATTTGTGTCCTGACGAAAACGCAAGTGGCCATGATGCTGATGCTGATGGTTGTATCGATGATAGTGACAATGATGGGGTCAAAAATGATGTTGATGTTTGTCCTTTTGATCCAAATGATGCTTGTGATGCAACATTAGAAAACCAAGAAGTAGGCGAATGTGTAGAAGGCGACGTCAAGAATGAAGATTGTAATTCCTGTTCTTGTGAGTTAGACCCAGAGGGGAATAGATCTTGGTTTTGTACAGAGATGGACTGTGACGGAATGAAAGAAGATTCACCAGGTTTTGGAATTTTCACAGCTATTATTGGTTGCTTAGTTATAGCTTTTAGAAGAAGAAACTAAAATCTTTATATCGGTGCAAGGCTAGGTAATGTATGAAAAAAGCCCTGCTTTTTCTAGCTTGCTTCTCAGTTTTAATCAGTCTCAACGGCGCAAATGCTGAAGAGATAGATGTTAAAATTGGATTTCTGAGTTCTCAAACAGGCCCTATCGCAGATTATGCTGAAGGGTTTGAAATGGGTGGAGAAATTGCGATTGATGATTTGAATACCAAGTATGAAGGTGAATACAATTTTGAATTGGTGATTGCAGATTCAGCTTGTGACGGGGATCAGTCTGATGACGCGGCCCAGGAACTTGTAAATGAAGGTGTGATTGGTATAGCTGGAGCTGCATGTTCAGGTGCTACTCTTGGAGCAATGCCTGTTGCAAAAGATGCACAAATCCCATTGATTTCTTATGCTTCAACCTCTCCAGATATTACTGATGCGGATGATGACGGATACCTCTGGAGAATAGTTCCAAGTGATGACCAAATCGGATTGGGTCTAGCGAACCTGGCGTATGCTGGAGATTATAGTTATCCTTCAGTAATTTATGACGGGAGCTGGGCTCATCTTGAATCAGCTGCAGAATATTTCGAGGAAATGTGGGAGAATTCTGGGATGGATGTGTGCAATATGCAAAGCATCTATGAAGGCCAGACTGATTTCAGTGACGAAGTAGATAATATTGAGAATGATGAATGTGATTCGGTTGTAATATTCTCATATAATGACGAAATGGTAGGAATCATAGAAGAACTTCACGACCAATATGTAGATATTGGAATGTTTGGTACTCCAATTGACCCAGAATACTTCCTTGATTCTTTTGAAGATGATGACGATGTTGATGGTGTCTACACTATGGCTTACTCAACTCAATGGGACGTGCACAATCCTGCAGTGAGAGAACATGTTGATGAGGAATGCAATGACCGAAGCAATGATTGTGATTCCTACATTTACTATCATGAATCTTATGATACGGTCAAGATCATAGCTGAAGCGTTCGTCATGAGTGGCGGTGACTATGATGGTGTCAACTCTTTCATTGATGATATTGGTACCACTTATATTGGAGCAACGTATTCCCTGTTTTTCGATGAGAATGGTGATGTCAATGGAGCTGGTAACGATATTTGTAAATTTACAAGCGGGTCTTCCAGTACATCTTATAATTGTGATGGTTTTTGGAATTCAAGATTTGGCGTCTTATATGATGATACGGTCGTAAATGTACCTCTTGGTTTCTTGAATCCATTGACAGGACCTATTGCCGCCTATGCAGAGGGGTTCACAGTCTCATGGGATGTGGCCGAAGACCATCTAAACGAAATATACGGTTTCTTGAATTTTGAGGTTTGGGAGGAAAATTCAGCATGCGATGGAACAACAGCTGAATCAGCTGCCCAAGATTTGGTTGATGACGGCGTTTATGCTATTGCAGGTGCCGCTTGTTCCGGTGCTACTTTAGCAGTTATGGAAGTCACTAGCGCCAATCAGATACCACAAGTTGCCTATCCAAGTACCTCTCCCACCATTACTGATGCAGATGACGATGGTTATCTATTCAGAGTTGTACCAAGTGATGCACAACAAGGCCAAGCGATAGGAGATTTAGTTGCCTATTATGGTTTAGAAAATCCTGCATTGCTGTACATGACCAATGATTATGGTATTGGTACGGCAGATGCTGTTGAAAACCGATTGGATGAGCACAACATAGAAACTTGTGTAAAAATCGGCTATGATGATGGTCAAACGGATTTCGAGTACGAAGTAAGCGTGATAATTGACAGCGAATGTGATTCTGTGGTAATGGTTACCTATGCTACTGATGGGGCTGCCATTATAGAGGAATTAAGAGACCAGGACGTTAATATTCCGGTTTTTGGAGGCGATGGCATTGCTGATCGATCTTTCCTTTACGAATTCAGCGACCCAAGTGATGTAGAGGGAGTCTTTGCAACAAGACCTAATTGGGAGGATGGCACTATAATTGAGGGAGATTATTTCCAGGCTGATTATGATGAAAAGTGCGATGAAGAGTATGATGGCGGTGATTGCGAAGATAATCCCATTTACTTACATGAGGCCTATGATTCGGTTATGATACTGGGTAGGGCCATTTATGCATCAGGCTATTCAGGATTGGGCAGTGGTGGAGATAGTGGGGAACTTATCCGAGACTGGCTTCCTTATGTCGGGAAAAGCTATCAGGGCGCAAGTGGACTGATTGATTTTGATGAGAATGGCGATATTTCAGGTTCAGGTTATGATATTTGCAGGTTTGAATATGTTGACGATGACATAGAATTCGTCTGTCGTGGAACTTGGACATTGAAGTGGGGTCTTCGTGGAGTTGATTTTGAGATTGATGAGGCTGATACATACGAAGAGCCAACAGCTATAATTTATTCTCACACTCAAATTGCATTTGTTTCAGGTTCTGGAGCATTATTCTATGGTGATGGGAAAGCATATGGTGGAGAGGATATTATTGTATACGAATGGTCCTCTGATATAGATTCGGTGTTTGGTGATGATTATTTTGTCAGTAATCATTCTTTGAGCGTAGGTGCCCATAACATTTCTTTCAGAGTTCAAGATTCAACGGGTAATTGGTCGGAACCTGTTATTATTCAATTTTATTTATATGAAAAACCTAAATTAGTTATTGACAAAACAGTTGGTAGTACATGCAATGACTGTGACCCACTGTATTATTATGACAATGAAATTTATTGGCATCCTGAACTTGCGGAGATTTATGATCAGGATAACACGGGGATTTTGGACAATGAGATGTTTGAAGTCTATGTTTGCGTGAGTTTTGAAGACGTTTTAGATGAATTAGATTGTGAAAATTTCTATAGATACGAATACATTTACTTCTTTGATTACGATGGAGATGAATATGTGACCAACTATAGCGTTGACCATACTGCTTATGGCTACTATGAAGTAACAGTTGCATTCTACTCGGATTATTTTGGTGTTTGGTCTGAGCCAGACCATTTTGAATATAGCATTCGGGATTTTTACCCTGAAATAGTTTTTGAGGAAGAGCCCGAGGAAACAATTTTTGGAGAACCAGTAACATTCAGTGCATACGGGATTCACAGTGATTGTGGTGAATATTGTGCGGAGATTTCCGGATATCAATGGATATCAGATCTGGATGGACAGCTTAGTGAAAATGGCACCTTCACTACAGATGGACTTTCAATGGGTATGCACCAAATAACTTTCATTGTGGAAATGTACAAAGAGGGAGTTTATTCTTCGACGGTTGAGGAATCCTTCTCAATTTGGGTTTATGCTAATCCTGTTGCGCATGCCGGAGAAGATGTTATCGTTCAACCCGGTGACAATGTTCAATTCGCGGGAGCTGGGACTGATGAAGATGGTTATATCGTCTCCTTGGAATGGGATCTAAATGGTGATGGGATCTTTGAATTCAAATCATATACTGGAATTACAACTTTCATCTATAATTATGAAGGGGAGTTCGTGACCATACTGAGAGTAACAGACGATGATGGATATACTTCGATAGATGAACGCCTAGTCACAGTTGTTTCTGAAGAAGAGCTTATCCCAGAAGAAAAAGGGATTCCTGGATGCACCTATGAGGATGCCCTGAATTATAATCCTGAAGCAACAGAAGATGACGATTCCTGCGACTTTGGCACTGAACCAGAACCCATTACTATTCCAGAAGATAGTGCCTTGCCATCTTTGTCACTGATTGCATCTGTTGGCGCAATCACGATAATCGCTCTCAGAAGAAGGCACTAATAGCAAGATTCAATAAACGGCCGTGAAGATTCGTCATATTGGTATCGCAGTTGACTCCATCGAGGAGAGATTGCCCGTATGGGAATCATTTGGACTAAAACTGGTTCACACTGAAAAGGTTGATTCGGAAGGTGTTATGACTGCGCATCTGAAGGTTGGTGATTACGAGATTGAACTGCTTGAGCCTATGGGGGATGACACGCCAGTTGGAAGATTCATAGACAAGAAAGGTCCAGGGATTCATCATATCGCTCTGGAAGTAGAGAATATCAAAGAAACGCTGGCTAAAGCTAAAGAGAATGGTTTGGAACCAATTGGCGAAGCTCCGCGCTCGGGTGCAGACAATACGAAAATCGCTTTCTTCCACCCCAAAGATACTGGCGGCGTACTTCTGGAGATTGTAGAGGTTCAATGAAGGATGAAGCTAATCTCACGTTTAGCCACAATCTGGAATCTGTTTCTTCCGATGATGGAATGCGATTTCAACGTGAAAAGTTTTGTCCAAGAGTAGAACGGGCCCAAAAGTTTCTTGGAAGATCCATAGCTAAGGCTCGCGTTCTGGATATTGGGATTGGTTATGGGTCGTTCTTGAATATTCTTGAGCAGGATTATGGAATCCAAAACTTGTGTGGGATGGACCCATTTCCTAAATCTCTGGAAATGTCTAAGAAGAATACCAGTGCCGATTTGCGTCAGGGAGACATTGATGACCAAGAATGGCCTTTTTCGGAACCTTTTGATTTAATCACCTGTTTTGATGTGGTTGAACATCTGAAAATTCCACGGGTATTCTTCACCCAGTCTGCCAGATATCTCAAACCCAGTGGTTTGGTACTTGTGACCACGCCCAACAAAACGTTACCCTATCATATGCGAAAATTGCCCTTCATCGGAAAGCCGGACCTGAATCCCACCCATATCAATGTCCGAGTACCTGAATACTGGAGACGATTGGCATTAGGCACAGGATACGAGATTCTCGACGAATGGATGGGGGAGCATCTTACTCACATCAAGTTTGTTCCATCTCTTTTGAACGCAGCGCTCGACAAAATGGGTCTCGATTCAAGAAGCATTCCTGGATTGAATCATTTTCAACAATCTTTTTGCCTATTGCTCAGGAAACCTTGAGTTGTTCGTATAGCTTGACTAATTTCTGACCTTCAGTTTCCCAGCTATATTTCCCAGATGCGGCTGTCCGTCCATTGGAACCTAACGTCTTACGTAGGGTGGCGTCTCCAAATAATTTTTCTATTTTGGCTGAGAGATCCTTGGTATTTCCCGACTCGAAAACCAAACCCGACTGGGTCTCTCCTACTATTCTTTCCAGAGGTTTGCAATTGCTAACAATTACTGGCCTGCTGCCAAGCATATATTGGAATAATTTATGAGGTATTGTAGCATCGGTATGGGCGTGCTTCTGATGCGGAACTATTCCTATATCGCATTCTATGATCGCGTTCGGAACTTCTTCCAGAGGACGCCATTTCACCAAGTCGATTCTATGCTCTATTCCTAGGTCTTTTGCAAGTTTTCTCAGTTCCTCGGCGTACTCGCCTCTAGCACCAACAATCCTTAATGACAGATTGAGTGACTTCAATTCAGCTAGCGCCTTTATGACTTCATCTAAACCCCGATGAGGTCGAACGCCTCCTACATAGACCATTCGGATTGTATCATCACTGATGATGTCTGTTGTCGCAAGTGCATCGAACCAGGTTCTTTCCTCTACATTCA
>CAUYZR010000029.1:0-15332 GCA_963577905.1 Candidatus Thalassarchaeaceae archaeon | reverse complement strand
CTGCCAAAGCATCGTTATGAGCCTTGGTGAGCAAGGGCTGCATTGTCGCCCCAGTGAAATACCGTGTATTGAATGCCAGATTGAATGCCTGTGCCGTGGCCGATTGGACATGGCCCCGGAACTCATTCAGATCTATGTCAAGTACATCTGATAGATAGAAAGTCTCTCCATCAAATGCGCCCAACAATTGCATCCCTACGGTTATCGGATAAATCTCAAGTTTAGTAAGCGCGGCAGCAACATTGGCACTGATAACTTCACCTTCTTCTACCGCAGTGTGTTTCTTTCGAAACACAACTTTTCCCTTTTCAATAGCTGCAGGGAAACCAGCATTCTGGAAATCTCCTACAACCGGTCCTGCCGGGAAAGCAGTCGGACCTTTCTCAATCACAATCTTTGAAGTGGCTGTCTCTCCACCCTTGGCCGGAGCCTGTGTCCGTGACTCCGTAAGCATTTGGAATATCTTGAATGGACTTTCAGTTGAGGATAGCAATGCAATCTGGTGAGGTTCAAAGATATCAATCACCTGTTCGACTCCCTTCATATTCTTCGAAGCATCTTTCAATGCCAATTTTAAAAGACGATTTCGAGACATTCTCAGCCTCACGCCCACGTCCCTAAGCGAAGAACGCATGGTCAGCATCTGCTTAGCACCGATTCCAGATATATCTACCAGACCTACTACTGGAGCGGACTCCACGAATTCCTGGATATTGGAGACTTCCTTGCGTTTCCAATCAGCAACAATGGCCTTTGGCTTCATCCTAACCTCACCGCCTTGCCCATACTGGTCTTGACCCACACAGATGCTATATTATCCGTACCCCGATCAAGATTAGATTCGACTCGTTTCAAGATGGTTTCAAGATTATCTGCTAATTGTTCTTGAGACATAGAAACATTTCCAAAAGGAACATGGAATGTTGGACGGTCCTTAGAACGGACTGGGACCAGATTTGTCAATCCCTTTATTATTCTTCCAATATCTGCCTGCGGAGGTATGGGTCGAGGCATCTTTCCTCTAGGACCTAGAACAACACCAAGACCCTTACCAATACTGGCCATCAAACCAGTCTCGGCAACAAAGAAATCGAAACGATTTGCTAATTTTCTAGCTTCTCTCTTATTTTCGGCGAGTTCATCAATCTCATCAGGAGATATAACTGTATCCACTATTTTCTTTGAAATAACGGCCATTTCACCCTGAGCGAATACCGCAACTCGGACAGGTTTTCCCCGACCATGAGGAAGTGCTACCTCAGCATTGATTCTCTTCTTAGGGTTTTGAAGATCAACATCACGAAGGTTTATTGCAACTTCTACGGTCTCCACAAACTTACGCTCCTTCTTTGTATCGAGAACATCTGCGATAGCCTGATTTATCTTGTTTGATGCGATGATTTCACCTCCGTAGTAAAGCGAGATTGCATCTCTCCTACGGTATCCTTTCGGACACAGGTGCGTATATAAGATTAATTCAAAAATATATTTAAATATTTTTTAAATAGATAGTAGGTCAGTCCCACTGGGTTTAACATTGATAGAGGCCAGAAATGTCATCAAGAAATATGGGCCAGTTACTGCCTTGGATGACTTTACGGTAGATATACCTGAAGGTAAAATCGGAATCCTGGGTCCTAACGGAGCTGGGAAGAGCACCTTTGTTAAGATAGCATTAGGACTAATCAGAACAACCAGTGGAAGTATTACTGTATTAGGAGAGAATCTGGATAGAAACACCGTCGACATACGACGTAAGATTGGTTACATGCCCGAGCACGATTGTATTCCAAACAGTATGACTGGTGTCGAATTTCTGATAGAGATGGGGCTGGTAACCGGCATGAGTCTGCAAAGCGCCACACAGAGAACTCATGAGATTCTAGGACATCTTCTGATGGGGGAGGAAAAATACAGGAAAATTGAGGAATATTCCGGAGGAATGAGGCAGAAAATAAAGCTGGCTCAGGGACTGATTCACGGTCCTGAGGTCATTTTCCTGGACGAACCAACCTCTGGTCTGGACCCGAAAGCCCGGCAGGAAATGCTGGAAACGATAAACGGGCTGACAGAGGTCAGTGGTACCAATGTCCTGCTCAGTACACACATTTTGCAAGATGTGGAAACTGTGTGCGATCATGTGATTATTGTCAATAATGGCAAGTTACAGATGCAGGAGAACGTAAAGAAACTGATGCAAAGACAAACTGACGTTATCCAAGTCAGAATTGGGGGGTCAACTGAAGACTTTGTAAAGCAGCTAAAGAAAAGTGGAATCACTGCAACCTCGAGTGGTAGGGGATTGCATGTTCCCTATGTAAACGACAAGACATTCGAACAAATAGTCAATTCAGCTGTCAAAAGCAATTGCCAACTTTATGAGATGGAAAGGGCCACTACCACCATGGACAATATATATCTGGAGGTCGTGGATTGAAGGAAAAGGCGCAAGTTAGTGAAAGATTCAGGGAGTTCAAGGCAGAACTCACAAGTCGACCATCAATAGTCTTGGGAATGGGATTGAGAGGATTCCTGAGGCTGTTAAGTCTAAAGAATCAATGGATCCTCGCGCTTGTAGCCCTGATCTGGCTCTGGACTCTTGGCTTCTATGTTCTATTATCTACAGGTGATTATCCATGCGAGAATCTTTTTGGGGGTGATTCATCAGAGGATTTCAAACGTTGCCAACCCTTAGTCTACTATAACGATTTAGGACTTGGAGGTGTCAGACTTTTCCTAGTAACTCTAGCTGCAATTTCTAGTAGTGGACTAATTGCTAACGATATGACTGATAAATCATTACACCTTTACCTTTCTCGACCAATTAGCAGAATGGATTATCTAATTGCCAGATCCATTCCCGTTTTTCTGCTGCTAATGTGTGTAACCGCTTTACCGAATCTAATTGTATACCTAAATCAATGGGGAGAAGCAGGACTAGAATTCGACTGGATCAAGAACCACAAATGGTTGCTCCTTGATATACTAATTTTAGGTTCCTTCTATTCGGCCTCGTACTCAATAATCGGTCTAACGTTCTCCACTGCAATAAACAGAGAGTCTTGGGCAGCCGGGGCATTTTTCCTATTTGTGTACGGATCTGCAATAATAATCGAGATTTTTTACTTGATAATGCTTGAATCGGGGGTTGGTGATGACCGGATATTGTTGTTATCTATAATCCATTTATTGGATATAATTGGTTTCTACATCTTTGGCACTCAACCTTTCTTTACGGCGTTTGGAATTGAAGGAATTGATATTGCGGATATTGAAGTATTTGGTGTGTTCATTCTGATAATTGGATCCTGTGGAATATTTGTCAATTGGATGATATCACAGATGGAGGCCAACAAATGAGTGAGATAATCCTGAATCAAGTCACCAAGAACTATGGTAAAGTTCAAGGCATATCCGAAATCTCGATCAATGTAGATCCTGGCCTGACTGGTATCCTAGGGCCAAATGGTGCTGGCAAGTCGACCATGATGAAGATGATTCTGGGTCTGGCAAGGCCATCCATGGGCACTGTGACCGTGATGGGAAAAGATCCCTTTACGGACTGGGAGCAAAGGAATAAAATTGGATTTGTACCCGAATTTGACTGCTTCTATGAACATATGTCTGGTCTGGATTATGTTTCCTACTTCTTGAAAATGCACAACTATGAAAAACAAGAAGCTGAGAAGATGGCCAGAGACTCACTTTCTGAATTAGGTCTAGAAGATTCTATGGAACGTAAAATAAGGACCTATTCCAAGGGAATGCGACAGAAGACCAAAGTTGCAAGGGCTACTGTGTTTGATCCTGAAATCCTGATTATGGACGAACCATTCCAGGGCGCAGATCCAAGCACTAGACATCTCCTGATGAATAAAATGAAAGAATGGTCGGAGAAAGGTAAGACCATTATGATCTCAAGCCATATACTGCATGATATAGAAAATCTTACCGATAGAATCATATTGATCAATAATGGCAGGATGCTCGCCTCTGGAGACAGGCACGAAATTCGGAAATTAATGGACCATATCCCAAGGCAGGTTAGAGTCTCACCAATCGATAAGGCAAATCTTAGAATTCTAGCCAAAAGAATGCTGGATGAAGGGTGGGTAAGGGCTGCCAGAGTAGATGAAGAACAGGGAGAGATACTGCTTGAAACAGACAGGGCTGAGACATTTTACTTGGAACTTCCCAAGATTCTGCAGAAAGAGAAAATAGCTGTAACAAAAATCAATTCTGACGATGATTCTCTGGATTCGCTCTATGACAAGATAGTGGGAGGATCACAATGGAAATAAGCAATGTATTTAATCGCTCGAAGAATCTCTTCCCACCCATCCTGAAAGACTGTAGTCAACGTCTTCTGGTAAATCCATTGACTTGGGTCCTTGTCGTAATTATGCTACTACCATGTTTTCTGGGCTTGTGGTACTACTATGAATTCTCTGATGAAAGGCAATTCGAGGAAGTAGATGGCGAAAAAGTGTACTACGACAATGAGGGGGACTTGCTGCATGTGGAACTTAGGGAAGCATTCCTAAATTTGTCAAGCTTATTCATTGTCAAATTTATTGGTGTATTGCTGGCCATAATGTTCAGCTCAGAGTTGATTAATGAAGAATTCAATCGGAAGACCATGCAAATATTGCGTACCACGCCCATAATGCCTCTGGAGATCATTTTTTACAGATACGTTACAGGAGTTCTATGCATGTTTGGCATACTAGCCTCATCAAGTATAATCATGTACATCATTATAATGCTGGGTTCGGGGGTCCATGGAATAATCGAGGAACTGGAGATTCTCTGGCTGGTCATCAAAATTGTTTTGTTTGAATCTATTGCATATTTGGGAATATTTTGCTTGATAAGTGCTTACTTTGAACGACCTTTCCTCCTAGGAATCGTGTATTGGATCATATGGGAAATGATAGTCTCAGGAACCCAATATCAGCAAATAACGATTTCACACTACTTGGAATCCATCCTATTTGATGGCCTGAAAAATATAGGATTGAGCGTAACTGCCGAGGATTATGGATTAACCAAAATAGTGAATGATGAGGTTGTAAACATAGCTACAGAGCCAATAACTGCTATGTTAGTAATGATTGGAATTGGACTAGGAACCGTGGTATGGGGTGCTCGAGGACTGGCCAATCGACAATTCTAAAGTTTTATTAAAAGGACAAAATAGGACGAACGCCCATGGCCAAAAAAGATTATTACAAAATTCTGGGAATATCCAAAGATACTGATGAAAGAACAATCAAAAAGGCATATCGGAAACTAGCCCGGAAACACCATCCTGACGCCAGTGATGAGAGCCCTGAGATTGCCGAGGAAAAATTCAAGGAGATCTCCGAGGCTTACGAGGTCTTGGCTGATTCGGAAAAAAGAGGACGTTACGACCGCTTTGGGCATGAGGGTGTTGACTTTGGTGGTGGAGGATTTTCATGGGACCAATTCAGCCATGGGGGAGATGTTTCCGATATCTTTGGACAATTATTTGGAGGAGGCCAAAGAGGTGGAACGGGAGATATATTCTCACAATTCTTTGGTGGAGGACAAAGTGGTCCAGACAATCGAGGAGATGATCTCAGATATGATATTACCATGACTCTGGAAGAGGCCCACAGTGGAATGGAAAATGAGGTAGAGATACCCCGAAACGGGAATTGTAATAAATGCAGGGGCTCCGGAGCTGCTGAAAGTGGTAGTGTAAAGACTTGCAATACCTGTGGTGGGCAGGGAATGGTCAGAAAAATGGTGAGACGAAGCTTCATTCAGACCGTTACTACAGATAATTGTTCAGATTGTAGAGGTTCAGGTAAAATTATAGACAAACCATGTGGGGACTGCCGAGGTTCGGGAATAATAGCAGTCAAAAAGAAGATAAAACTAAGAATACCTCCTGGAGCTGATAATGGCTTCAGACTCAGAATGAGAGGCCAAGGAAGTGCAGGACCCAATAATGGCCCTAAGGGAGATCTCTACATTGTGGTCAATGTTAAACCCCACAAAATATTCCAGAGACAGGATAATGAGATCATACTTGATCTGGATCTGACACCTGCTCAGGCAGTATTGGGAGACCGTCTAAAGGTTCCAACATTGTCAGGAGATGTGAAATTGAAAATACCGACCGGAACACAATCTGGTGATGTTCTGAGACTTCGAGGAAAAGGTATGCCCGATATTACCAGACCTAGCAGCAAGGGAAGTCAGCATGTTAGAATAAGTGTTAAAATGCCTAAACCTAATAGCAAAACCAAGAAAATGTGGGAAGAACTAAGGGAATTAGATAGTGAAAGTCCGTCTTTTCTGGATAGAATGAGGGGCAAATTTGGCTGAAGAAGAAGATATTGAACAGGATAGCGAAGAATATCGCAAATGGCGTCAAGGTAAGGATAATGAAAAATATGCGTCTTCCAGAACACCGACCGAGACGGGTGCGAGTAGTGGAGAATACAAACTACCCCCAAATACCGACACACCAATCAGCTCCACTGATGGTCAAGGTGGAGACAGTGGTGATCGGAATTTCTGGATTGCAATCGTTGTTGCAGCCATATTAGTTATTGGTAGTGGAATAATTGGTATTTCTCTACTCATGGGTTCGGGGGAGGACACTGCAAGTTGGCCAACCACGGAAGGATATGTATCTGAAACCTACTACATGGATGGATGGGTGGAAGAATGTGATGACGAAAACGATGACGGATACGAGGATGACTGGGAATGTCATGACATTTTCTGGTGCAAAATAGACGTAAATTACAACTTTACGGTAGAGGAACGAAAATACTTCAGCTATGAGAATATAGATGGAGATTATGGTGAAAGCCAATGTCAGACCGAATTAGAGGGGAAATACGCAGTCAATGCTACCGTAATAGTTCACTATAATTCTGATGACCCCAATGAGAATTACATAGAAAATCCACCAGGTTCAGGATTAGCGATCCTGTTGTGTGTTATTCCTATAATTATCATAGTCGTAACCATTGCTGTCTTTACACAGAGAATGCAAGCGGCTTCCGGATTCTCACCACTTAGACGTAGGGTCGGTGGCTTTGGAATGTTTGGTAGAGGGGCACGTGGGGGATGGCGTGGACGCTCCTCCGGAAGGACGAAAAGAAGAACCACCCGTACAAGATCACGAAAACGTTAATGTCTCTTAATCCATACAAATACTACGCTAAAAAATACAGAGACGGAAATCTGAATTCACAGCAATTGGCCAAGATGATGAACAAATGGCCCCCTGCTATCTCTAACAGAATAAAAATTGTTGGAATAACCGATGATTTCATGAATGCCAAAATGATGATAACCAGATCATGGCTGAATAGTGCTCAGGATCAAATCATGTTCGGAGGAACCACCTATTCTGGAATGGATATGTATTATGGAATGGCATTGCCATTGATAATGAAGAAGTGGGGAATTGATTCCTATGCCTTTACCAAAGAAGGGAAAATAGAATATATCAAACCGGTTACTACTGATTTAACTGTACTCTTCAAACTCACGGATAAAACGATTGAAGACTACAAGAACGGTCTTGAAAAAAGAAAAAAACACGAAGAATGGCTAACTGTAGAAGGATACAATGAGGAGAAAGAACTCTGTGTCAGGACAGAACTCTTAATGTATCTGAGAACATGGCCCAGAAGGCAAAAGGATGAAAATAGAGATTGACGAAGATATTCGGGTTGCTAAAACCATTCCTTCAAAATTTTACCATAGCCCGAAAGTTTTCAGTAGATCGAAAAATCTCTTCAATAAAAGCTGGCAATTTGTAGGAAATACAGACCTTCTGGAATCAAATAATGTTTGTCCTGATATCCTTCTGAAAGGTATGCTGAATGAACCTTACATCCTTACCAAGAAGGGAAAAGAAATTCGATGTCTTTCTAATGTCTGCACACACAGGGGAAACATAGTTTGTGAAGAAGCCTGCAATACCAAGAATCTGGTTTGTGGCTACCACGGAAGGCAATTCGAAGTTGATGGGAAAATGAAATTCATGCCAGAATTCGAGAATGTAAATGATTTCCCAGGCGAGGGAGATAACTTACCCGAAATCGAAATGGAATTGTGGAGGAATATGATATTCGTAATCAATGACAAAAGATGTGATCTTTCTGAAGTCACCGGTCCAATGATTGAAAGAATGGATTGGGTGCCATTGAATGAATTCAAATATAAACCAGGATTATCAAGGTCTTATGAGATTAATGCTAACTGGGCACTGTATTGTGATAATTACCTGGAAGGGTTTCACATACCATACGTTCACAAGGATCTGAATAAGGAATTGGAATACGATGAATATTATACTGAGGGCATGGACAATACTGTGCTACAGATAGGGATAGCTAAAGACGATGAGGTAACATTTGATTTGCCAGAGGACCATCAGGACTATGGCAAGAACATAGCTGCATACTATTTCTTTTTGTTTCCCAATATGATGTTCAACTTCTACCCGTGGGGGCTTTCTGTGAATATAGTAAAGCCAATTACACCAACCAAGACAAAAATTCAGTATCTTACCTATGTCTGGAAGAAAGAATTGATGAAAAAAGGAGCAGGTAGTAATCTTGACAAGGTGGAACTGGAGGATGAGGAAATTGTCGAAGCGGTTCAGAAGGGCGTGAAATCAAGTGCATATGACCGAGGACGTTACTCAGCCAAGAGGGAGATTGGTGTGCACCATTTCCACTTATTACTACAAAAATATTACTAGTAAGGCTGTCTACAAATTTTAGGAATTATGCTTACGACAAGGCCAAAACAATAATATTTAGTGTAGGGCTAAATAGGGAGATTATGACAACTGACGAAATGCAAAGCAAATACAACCATATTGTAATCGGCGTAATCGTGGGTAACGTTATGTTTATGGCATTTTACTGGGGAGTATTTGGGACCGTAGACTTAGTCGGTTCCATGGGAATTGGGTTTGGCTCCGGATTCAGTGCATCGGTCGTCAGTTACATGATGTCACGCGATAGTGAATCCGGACCCCTCTCAGCGATGGCGGAACATCCTGAATTCCATCAATCTGTCAATAAAGTGTATTGAACTAGGATATTTCTTTGGCATCTTTAATCTTAGAAACGGGATGATACCAATTGAACGTCCAATACCAGATAGTAGGAACACAATGAATATAGCACGCCAGGTATAATCAAGATGATTGATCAAACTGAAATTCATTAATCTGTCTATTAGATAAATTGGACCTGAGAAATCATCCAAATAGCCTGCAATATAACCTCCACTCAATGCTCCAATACATGCAGTTATTCCAACCCGAGTATTATAATAACTGAAGTAGGCGGCTCTCTCCTTATTAGGTGCAAGATCCAGGACCATAGCATTGGTTGTTATCAAGAATGCACTGAAACATGGGCCTAGAATAACAACTTGCAATGCAAGCATGACTCGGATATCAGGGAAAAAAGCGTATATGAATGGTAAAATCGCAAATCCTATCCGGCTCATAATTAGGACCGGTAATGGTCCTACACGATCTACTAATCGACCCATTATTGGCTGAAATACCATCTCCGACATTGCACCAATCAAACTGAAGGCAACCAAAACCATGTTGTCTACTTCTAACACTTTGATTAAGATCATCGCGAATAGAGGCCAGAGCATAGACATGTTCAATACGTAGAATGCCTGGGCACGGACATAACTCTGGAAAGTGTCTGAATATTCTTTTTTTGCAGTTTCAGTTAAAATCAGGTCAGGTGTCTTGGTAGGATCACGATAAGGTACTCGAATTAGAATCAGACCTCCAAGAAAAGTCGCGAATGCAGCCAAGACAAACAATAGTCTGAAAGAATCTGGTGAATCTGCTTCGTTAACATAGATTACATAGACAGCAATCAACGAACCTACGAGACCTGCTAAGCCTCCTATTACATTGAATCTACTTAGTGTGCTCCCTCGTTTAGAGGGATTCATCCAATCTCCCTGAAGCGCTGACCAAGTAGGTATGATAATCGATAATGCAACCGAATATACTACCACTAGAACTATCATCTCGTTTGGAGTCTGGACTTTGGACAACTGGTAGAGCGCCAAAGATGCCAGAATCGAACCTCCAATAATCCAATACGTTCTTATCAATTTCTTATCTGAGATCCATCCCCAAAAATATTGAAGTGCATTGGGTATGAGGTTCATCATAGAAGTCATCCATGCAATCTGCTCGAAAGACGCTCCTAACCTCACCGCAAAGTAACTAAGATAGGGCAACGCAGTATCATTTGCAAACGAACTGGTAGCGTGATAAGCATACAATTCGGTTGGAGGATTGATATCTTCCTGATCTTCATCAGAGTTCACTAAAATCTAAGCCTATAATCTGGGATATAACCTTAAGCGTTAGATTCTCATAAATTACAGACTATGAAAATCAACCTTTTTATAGAATAATTGTGCGTCTACCCATAAGTGAGAGGGAAAGATGAATCACGCCTTCAGGAATTCTTGGATAAACCTGAAAAAGCTCTCTGGAGCATAGCCCTGCCAGTTATGGCTGGAATGGCCATACAGACAATGTACTCCATAGTGGATATGCTGTTCATTGGACAACTTGGGGGGGCATCAATAACTGCTGTTGCTTTCAATATGCCACTCTATTTTTTCGTGATGGGGATAACCTTCGGTGTTGGAACTGGGATAACTTCATCTATATCAAGGGCTATTGGAGCAGAAGATAAGCGCAAGGCGGATAACTCAGCTGAACATGGAATATTGCTTGGCCTTTTCCTAGGAATTACGTTAACAATTGGTGGTCTAGTCCTAGGAAAAGACATCCTTTCAGTACTCGGTGCTCCGGATCAAATGCTTGATGAATCATGGAGTTATCTAAGGGTTACATGTTATGGGATGACTTTTATCATTTTTTCGATTGTATTCCGTTCAATTCTGGCAGGAGAAGGGGACATGAAATTTCCAGTAATGGTTGCTGTAATAGGAACGCTATTGAACATAATACTGGATCCGATATTTATTTTCAATCTAGAGCGATATGGTGGATTTGGACTGGGGTTGGGTGTTGAAGGAGCTGCAGCGGCGACGGTAGTATCACAAATGGTTGTCTTCTCAATCTTTGTTTACATGCTTTTCTGGAAAGATCATGCCTATATCAGCTTCGACCTCCGTAATTTCACATTCTCAACAGGACTGATGAAAGAAATATTATGGGTGGGAATACCGTCATCGATTTCAATGATCATTATGTCCTTTGGACAAGGAGTCTTCAATTATATTTTAGTAGATGGGTATGGTCCTAATGCGGTAGCAGCATACGCAATTTCAGGTAGGCTTGACATGTTGATGTTTCTGCCAATAATGGGAATTGCAACAGGACTCGTAACGACGGTTGGAATGTTTACAGGCGCCAAAAGAATAGATAAGGTTAGGCAAATCATTGTCTACGGTATTAGCAGGGCTTTCACAATTGTTGCCGCTGCATCGCTAATTGTTTTCATTGCAGCACCGCATATTATGGGCCTGTTCACAGATGATCCCATAATTGAGAAAATTGGTATTGAAGCTCTAAGAACACTTTGCTTTGCATATCCCTTCGTAGGCATAGCTATGCCTTGTGGAAGAATTATGCAGGGATTAGGACAAGGACTGCCAGTTCTAGTCATTACAGCTCTGAGAGTTCTACTGATTTCAGCACCATTGGCTTACTACTTTGCAAATAATGGATATGATATTGTTTGGATCTGGTACTCAATTGCAATCTCAATTGGAGTGTCTGCAATAGTAGGACCAATATGGGTGTGGAAAACAATAAACTCTATTGAAAAGTTAGCAAAAGCATAGACCATTATACCTGATATCTTTTTCAAGCCTCTATGTTTCATGGAAATATGCGCTTTACAATAAAGAAAGAACTTGTCAAAAAAGCACTTAATATCCCTGAAATAGAATTTCCAAAATACACCTCGCAAATAATCAATCTTGCGGGAAGCAATTCCAAAGCTACTAACCCCAAAACTGTAGGTCAGATGAGTGACCTCACTGTAGAATCTGGAGCTCGGACAATAAAGGAATGGCGTGAATTTTATACGCATAAAAAACCTGGAAAACATAAAATTGCTGCAGATAAAATCGAAGATATGATCAGAAATTTACGAGAAGCTATGGAATATATCAACAGAGAAATGATCGATAAATGGGTTGATGATCTTCTTATCAATAAAACATTCTATGGTTTCCTGAACCAAGGTGCTATCCTTGAACATATGTCAAAACGTCTTAATCTGACTTTAACTCAAGCAAAACCAGAAGATGAAGCCATAGGCATTGATGGCTATCTTGGAGGCTGGCCCGTCTCTGTAAAACCAGATAGTTACAAAAATAAAGCTGCATTACAAGAAGGAATCCAATGCCCTATTATTTATTATGAAAAAACATCGTATGGAATTCGAGTGGATGCATCCGAATTTAATGAAAAAGAGAAAACATAAACATTCACAAAACTATGTTTCTAATTTTGATTGGAAATTATCATTATAAGTTACCAAAAAACTAGAGGATTTAAGTTCAATTTTACCAATTTTTCTTATTTTTATTTCAGTTTCTTGTTTAGTTATACAAGGTAAATCATGATATTTAATATGATATTTTATCTCTTTACCACTCTCTTTCCTTTGTTCAATAAATTCATTATGATTATTTACCCGCAAATCAATAAACTTGTTGCAAAACTCTGAACACTCCAAAATATTCTTATCTATTATACTCCTAAGGTCTTCTTCAATCTCAAAACCAATACTATTTCTTTCAGAAGAAATTGAAGCTATAGTTGTAGTTCCTGTACCTAAAAAAGGATCAAGTACTGTATCTCCTTTTATTGAAAACATATTAATTAATCTATATGCTAACTCAAAAGGATAAGCTGCACTTCGATTTCTAACATCATTATCTACTAAACTTTGCTTAGTTCCTTTAACATCAATCCACATATCTGAAAACCACTTATTCCTTTCTTCCCAAAAAAAAGCGCTTTCTCTTCTTACCTTCTTACTGCTCTCATCATTAAAAATCCTCCTTTTACCTTTCCTTAAAACTATAATGTGCTCATGCTCTAGTGTAACATAAGCTCCTACGGGTAACATACCAGAGCCCATGAACTTATTTGGAGAATTAGTTTGCTTACGCCATATTATCGAAGGGAGAGTAACAAATCCAAGAGATAAACAAAGATTTATTATGCGACTATGAGAGTTGAATAACTGAAAATCTTTTTTTATTGTTCTTGTTGCGTCACCTATATTTATACAAGCAATGCCTCCTTCTCTAAGAACTCTATAAGTTTCTTCCCATATAGTGTCTAACTTTTTATGCATTTCTTCAAATGCATCTTTAGATTTGCCAGTCTCCATAAGTTTGTTAACTTTTTTGTTTTGATCAATAAACATTTCATCCCACATTGAAACCATAGGATATGGGGGGGAAGTAATCATAAGATCAATAGAATTATCAGATATTCGCTCCATATTCGATGAATCTGCAAACTGCACTTTATGTTCGGTGGGCACTCGATACTCTAGGAAAAGCTAGATATTAAGATATGTCTAAATCCAATGTTCTTACAATCAGTAATATCGCAAGCATAAGCAAAACCGTACCGATTGAACGATCAATAATGACTGCATTTGCTCTCAATTTGTCTACGATAGAAGTGCCTGCTAAAACTGTAGCCACCAGAACATACCAAGTTGTGTCTATAATTCCAGCCACAAAAGCCATGATAAAACGATCGGAATTGTTCATTTCAGGATCTATGAACTGACTAAAAACCGCAACCAGAAAAACAAGAATCTTGGGATTCAGGAAGGCAATCATAAAACCTTCAGAGAAACCCCTGCGTCCACTGCCTTCATGTTCCTTAACTGGTCCTGATGGACTATAGGTAAGCATGTTGTAAGCCAGCCATATGAGAATCACAGCACCAGCCCACTGTAATAAATTAAAAATCTCCGCATTAGCCAGAAGAAGGGCTGACAAACCCATTACCGCAATAAAGGCATAGATCCCAAACCCAATACCGTGCCCTATTCCGGTCATTACACCTTGTGTACGTCCTCCCGAAATGGTGTTCCTCAGAACCACCGCCAAACTAGGACCTGGTGACATTGCACCCATGACACAAACTAATGACATTCCTATGAGGGATGTAAAATCCATGTATCGCGAAGAATTAGTGTCGTTTAAACCTTACTATTGTAGAACCAAGACCATTATCACTCAATTTCAGTGCTGTAACTTCAGGGTATATACTCTCGATATCTTTTCGAAGGCCTTCGTATTGCTGAATATAATCCTTGATAGCCGTACCAAGATTATGGCCATGTATCAACTCAACACTGGAAATAGCATTAGTCCAGGCCTCACCAACCGCAACTTGGGCACTGATTTTGGCTTCGGACAAAGGTAGACCGTGAAGATCAACCTTCATTCACTTTAAATCCCTAATATTTCCTTGGTCTTTGAAGGGTTGTCTGTAGTCAGAGCTATATCGGCCCTATCCAGTTCCATCTTCATAATATACAAAGAAACAATATTTACTTTAGATTCACTCAGTTTTGTGGCCATTTCAGCAAGGGCACCGGGTTTGTTGGACAATGTCGTAAGGATTAGTTCATTAGTCTCAAACTTCCGACCCATCGATTCCAAAACCTTGGATGTGGCCTCTTCATCATCTGTAACCATTGTTACAGAAGCACTAGAACGACCCATACCAACACAACCAAGTATGTTGATTCCTCCGTCACCAACAGCTGAAGCTACGGTAGCCAGCTCACCGGGTTTATCTGTTAAAGTCACATTGAATTCTAACATGATGTTTCCCTGTCAAAGGTGTATATAACCATTATGTTTTTGGAATCCGGTAAGCTAGGCTTGCCTTTTATTCGACCTGAACAGAGCAACCATTGACGAAGCCAGAATCACAAAACCAAACGAAAATGAAGGTGAATCTTCCTTCTTCTTGGAAATGGGGTCACCCACATTCAGAGGAATGGTTATCGGTGCACTTATTCCATCTAAACTAACTGCCCGGACCCAGATTGTGTGATTGCCAGTTCCTAAATCAGTATCCATTACATCTATCTCAGTAAGTGAATCCACGGAATGCCATGTATCCTCTATCAAGACGTTTCTCCATTCAATCTGTGAAACATTGCCAATTGCACTGAAATATAATTTGCTGTTTTCAGGTACAAAAAACCTTGATGCAGTATCATTACCACCATCTGTTTCATTACCCTCGTAATAAATCA
>CAUYZR010000028.1:0-15366 GCA_963577905.1 Candidatus Thalassarchaeaceae archaeon | reverse complement strand
TCCACCTCGGTAAGATCCTCCTCCAGAATTATTTCCTCCACCTCGGTAAGATCCTCCTCCAGAATTATTTCCTCCTCCTCGGTAAGGCCTTTTTCCAGAACCATTTCCTCCTCCACCTCGGTAAGGTCTTTTTCCAGAATTATTTCCTCCTCCACCTTGGTAAGGTCTTCCACCAGATTTTCCTTGACCATTATCTGGTTTAGATTTCTCCTCATACCTTTTCGGTGATCCATCCTGATTGGTTGTCAGACCTTTACCACCGTAGGTAGGTTTTTTTCTTCTTTGAGGACGATCGCCCTCTCTGGGAAAACTTTTCTTTCCACGATTACCTGAATTCCGGTTCTTTCCGCCAAATTTATTTTGATTATTGTTCTTTCTGAAGAAAGATGCACGTTCTACATTCGCTTCGACTTTATTCAGGGGTGATCTTTCTTCCGGTTTACCAGCATTTTCCCTGCGTCTTGAACCCCCTCGGTTTCTTTGTCGGCCATTATTGTTCGATGGACCTCCAGTCCTCTTTGACCGCGAAGGTGCCTCGTAATTCACTTTCTCAGGTAACCTGTCGAATTCCGGAGATGAGAACTTCACATTTATTCCGGCCTGTTTCTGGATCTTGTGGTAATCCCCTTTCTGGGGTTTCTGGACCAGCGAGATTATTGCACCATGGGCGCCGGCTCTGGCCGTCCTTCCACTGCGGTGCTTGTAGGCCTTCCCATTCTCAGGAGGATCATAATGAATTACACATTGGACCCCTTCGACATCGATTCCCCGGGCCGCTACATCAGTAGCTACCAGTGCCATACATTCTCCATAGATGAAGCGCTGCATGGCCTTGTCACGTTGATTCTGACTCAATCCACCATGGATTGTAGCTACGTTCAGGTCAGCATTTCTCAATTCCTTTCCAACCCGGTCGACTCCTCGACGGGTACGACAGAAAATCATACTGCGACCTCCTTTTCTTATTATATTGCTGGTCAATTCGGATTTTCGCCCATTGGGCATTAACCAGAAGAAATGTTTCATGCTTTCCATGGAGACCTCTTTGGGTCCGACATTGATCTTGACAGGGTTATTCTGATACTTCTTGACCAATCTGGAAACATCATCATCCAGAGTCGCACTGAACAGGATGGTCTGACGATCCTGGGCGCAATTATCCAGAATGTGACATACCGGATCAATGAATCCCATGTCAGCCATACGGTCAGCTTCATCCAGGACCACAGCCCCGACGTCATCCAGCTTAATGGTTCCATTCTCCATCAAATCTATCAATCTGCCTGGAGTGGCCACTACAATGTCAACCCCTTTCTGCAGCCCGGAACGTTGTTTACCGTAAGACACTCCTCCGTAGATCGATATTACTCCTAACTTGACCTGTCTGGCCAGTGGTTTTAGGACCTGGCAGATCTGCTCTGCTAATTCCCGGGTGGGTGTAACGACCAAGGCCGTAGGATAGTGTGGATGAGCTGGTTTACAGTTTAAGATAAGAGGCAGACCGAATGCCAGGGTCTTTCCTGAACCGGTCGGAGCCCTGCAACAGATATCCTTTCCTTCCAGCATATCCGGTATGGCTTCGGTTTGAACCTCGAATGGTTCTGTAATGCCTTGCTCTTTCAGGAGATTAACGATAGGTGGCGCTATGCCGAGTTCCGAAAAACTCAAAATAAGTGACGCCCCGGAAAAATTCTCATAAGTCGCGACGAAGCGCCCTCTATATTATACTGAATGCAGAAAGCCTTCTTGGTGAAATGGTTCCAAACTTCAGTAAATTCGAGGTCTACTTTCTACGGAATACGGCGACCAATCCAATCGATATCAAGGCCAGGACCAGAGATAGGGAGGGCACTTCTTCTTGAGTCACTTCTTCAATTTCTTCATCTACTTTCTCTTCGGTCTCTTTCTCAGAGGCAGCGAAATAGTACACATTATCGACACAAGCGCCATCTCCAACCGTGAAATCCAAGTCATCATATGCCATGACTGTCGCACTATTTTCGTCTGAATGGAGAGCACCGCTTTCATGGAGATTGACATTGATGTAATAGCAGCCTCTCTGTAGTGAAAAAGGATTCTCGTTACTTTCCTGGTCGATGTCCCACCACCAATCAAGACCTCCCCAATCATCATCACCATGCTGCTTGATGAGGATTATAGCGGTATAATTCATATCCATTTCAAGGTTGTCGACCTCAGCTGTCCAAGTGTAATTCCATTCCCATTCGGGGTGTGGGGGCGTGTCGACCTTCGCAACGCTCACTGTGATGGCTTCCTCTGCAGGAATAATTACATTAAAATCACACCCAGAGTCCGGGGCACCATTGGTAGACGTAACTCTCAGTTCAATATTGTAAATACCTGACGCAGCGTCCGTAGCGGGAGTTATACTAATCGAACCTGCGGCAGAGTGTACAGCAGTAGAGGACGAATCACGTTGTCCAGTCAACTCCTTACCATCTGCTAGTCCTGGTAAAACCATCCAGAAACCAACTCCTAATCCAGAATCACTGGTAACAACCGAAGTGAACTGATAAGTATCCGTATTCCAGCCCGCGTTAGTCAGTGTATAACCCCAAAGATAGGTATTATCCTTGGAAAGCTCATTGCCACCCTCTGAAGCTTCGACATCACAGATTATGTAAGACGCATATGCCGTCCGGGCCGTTAAATCTATAGAGATTGTGTTAGTGACATTAATTGATGCCGTTACTGCTGTGGTGTCGTTTTTACAATCAGAACTGCCACAGGTATCCGTAACGTTTCCATCATAGTTGTAAAACTTAGGATCCGTTTTAGCAACGACCTGAACGGTGTTAGTATCGCCCGCAGAACAGACTCCTTCACACACTATCATTAACTTGACTGTTGCAGAACCTCCTTTTGATATATTGATTTTGTAATCTTCGATCTCATTGTAGTCAGTATCCATAAAGTAGGTTGTCCAAGCCACGCCAGTAGCAGGCCAGTTAGCGACAAGATAGACATCCATTGTTCTATAATGGGTATCACTATTCTCGAGCGTTAAAGTAGCTGCTACATAATAGGTACTAGAACTATCCTCGGCCAATATATCTGTTGAGGAGATATCGGACGTGATCGTAACAGGAGATGCTGCTGCCTCCGCGTTCTCAAAACTACTGAAAACAGCCAGAAAAAGGCCAGCCATCAGGAAAATTTGCCATTGCTTCATGAAATTAAGGGATATTCAGAAGTATTTAACATTCACTGACTATACATTTTTATTCTTTATCAGCGCAATTGGCCAGGTTAGGGTCTCCCTGCCGAACTTAATCGGATTAGCCCTATATAGTGGCGAAATAATCCGTTGCATATGTATCGTTGTCTGGCGCTGTTATTTCTGGTGATTTCAATGACCGGTGCCGGAGCTGAGGATGAGATTCCGGATGTCGTGAATGAGACCGCTATTGAACCTCAACCAGCGGATGACGACGCTACTGACGAGATATCTAACGAGACGATAATCATGGCGGCAGCGGTCCTGGGTGTCTGTATCCTTGCAGCTGCAGTAATTATGAGAAGATGAGAAACGTAAGGCCGAGCAGTCTCAGACGACGTGGATCAACAGACCCAGAACGAAAAGAACAGTGATCCACCTCTGCACGTGGACCTGACGTGCCCTCTTGCGAAGAGCCCGGTCTACCCAGTCATCCGGCAATCTTCTCCAGAGCAGGATACCAGCAATGGTCAGGTAGATCATCGCTGCCAGAGGGATATAACCGGTGAGGGAATCATCCTCGAACCACCCCTCATCGGCTATCATTAACCAGGCATGATATACTGCCAGAATGGTTGCAATCGCACTGACCCACATATGGAGTTTCAAGGTTGTTTGCAGGGATTTCCCGTATTGTTTGGTCGTTATTCCCAGTTCCTTCAGCTTGGTCCGCGAGATTTTCTGTCTCAGTACCACGTAGGAAAAAGAAGCGACCATCAACCAAGCTGCGATTGATCCCAAATCTTCACCCCATTCATTCTCATCGTCATCTTCAGATTCGCCTTCATCAGCATTCGCTGTGGTCAGAATCAGGGACAGTATGGAAAATACGAATAAAAAGGTCCAGATGCGCACGAACCGAGTCGGAATAAACAGGTTATATAAGTTCGGCCAACCAGTGCGACTCACGATAGATGAAGAATATTCTATGCTTTGGAGATTCGAACACCTGGGGATACGAGCCCCTCGTCGCCAGAAGGTATCCGGCAGACGTCAGATGGACCGGTGTCCTGCAGAATTCGCTTGGAGATGGTTTCCGGGTAATCGAGGAAGGTCTCAATGGGCGTACAACATTCATCAGTGAAAATGAAAGACCACTTCGTAGCGGTTCTGATGTTTTACCAATCATTCTTGAAAGTCACAGGCCTCTAGATTTGGCGATAATAATGTTGGGAACTAATGACCTCAAACTAGAATTCAATCTAACTGTTGCAGAGATTGCACAAGGAGCCAAAACTCTTTGTGAAATGGTACTCAATTCTGAGTATCTGGCAGATAACATTCCTCAAATCTTGCTTGTTTCACCAACACATATTGGTTCTACAGTAATACCCGACCAGGAAGAATTTTTCAACAAAGCTAGAGGGCAATCAATTCAATTTGCCGAACATTATGAGAAAGCTGCAGTTGAATTAGGAGTTCACTTTTTGGATGCCGCTAAGATCGTAAAAGTAAGTGAGGTGGATGGCGTTCACTGGGATGCAGATCAACACGTGAAATTTGGTAACGAATTGGCCAGTTTGGTTAGGCAACTAATTCCTTAAATCTCCTCCAGACGATTTTGTAGGCAGGAACCTGGTAAGTTTCCAATTCCTTTTCTACACAGTTCAAATATTTCTCAATTTTGCCATTCTTTTTTTCTAATTCTTCTATTTCTAAATCTTGCTTTCGAATCTTTCCACTGAATTTATCAATAGTGTGGCTCATTCCTTTTTTATTTTTGGACCACTTTGCCTCTAATTCTTTCCTCTGACCATTCATTTCTTTTATTTTTTCTTCAAATTCATTCTTAAGCTTTTTCCTTACAATTTCTTCAAGTGTGATTTCTCTTTCTGTCACCTTGAAGTTTATTCTATAGCCTCCATGCCCTGCATTTCTCATTCCTTTGGCATGCCAGTCAATGGCTCTTTCGATATTTTTTTTATTAGATCCAGTTATTAAAACTTCCATCTTCTCTTTGTCTAAGGACATATTTTCACACTTTATGTGTTTTTGATGCTTCAAATGGCCTCTAATTTTTAGCAAGTCCCCAAATCCTTTTGATTGTAATACTTTGACAATTACAACTTTATTTGCTGCAGCTTTAGTATCATCAAGTTTGACTTTTCTCATACATTAACCTCCCCAAGAGGAGGGCCAAGTACTACATTCTCACCTTGAATATCAAAACCAACACGTCTTTTGTTAATATTTTTTGCAATTTTTGGATTTTTTGCCCTCCAATCTCTCATTTTGTCGTTTGTTATTATTAGTGCATTTTCCTTTATAGCGAAAGAAATCCACCAATAATCATCATTTTGGTCTGCAGTAACTACTTTAATCTCATTTTTTGAGATCATATCCAAGAGTTTTTCTTTATCATCCCAGTCATCTCTATTTTTTATTACATGTGATATGAAAATAGTAACTTCTTTTTCTTCTAATGCTTCTTTCATTCTAATTAGATTTGCAATGCTAGGAGAGATATTTGGATGCCTTGCTACATTATTACCATCAACAATTACTTTATCCTCATTGATTGCTACTGAATTATTTTTAGGACTTTTAACACCCTTGTAGAATAGTTCTAATTCATTTTCATACATTCCCAATTTAATTATTTGTTTTTCTGAAAACATGTCTTCGTTAAGAGAATAGCTAACATTATTCATTTCAGAATACATTTCATCCTGCATTTCATCAAATTTTTGTGAAACTTTATCATAAGGAATTGGCAACCCACTAGGAAGTTTTTGTATAGTTTTTATCAAGATTAGGCATTCCATATTCATTGCACCTATTCTTTTTGCTTCTTTTTTCAACTCCATATTAGGAAATCCCGAATCCTGTAATTCTTCATATTGCTTATTATTTTTACACCCGAGTTTATCTGCTTGATTGAATGCATTTTGATCTCCAAATCCCAATCTCTCCATTTTTTTCCATTCTTTTTTGTTTGGAAATCCAGTAGTTTGAAAATCTTGGTATTCTGATTTCTTGGTGAAACCACTATCTTTAGCACGATAGAATTCATTTACATTTGTAAATCCATTCTTCTCTGCAATTATTTTTTCATTTGGACTTTCCCATCCACCTTCCATTACGGTTTGATGTACTACATTGTTTCTATCGACAAAGGCATAGTTCTTATTTTGATACTGCCAATGATAAATCAATTTTACAGATAATTTTTCAGCATTTTCAAAGAAATGCCCTAAATCGGTATAATTTACTTTTGCAAATCCGCGATTGGGTGGAAAGTGTTCACTGTTTGTAGGCAATTTTATTAGATTATATTCCCCAAAATCAATTTTATTCATCGTAGAACCTCCATTCTTCAGCTTCTTCAATTGTTTCTCTTCTTGGCCCTATTATCTTAGGAGTCTCGCCAGTTTTGAATTTTAAAATGGTATAATTATTATAGATTACATTCTCGTTGCTTCTTAACTTTTGCAAGTTCTTTTTTGTATCTATATGGAATTTATTTAATGGTAAGCAATCGTCAAGTTCCTTAGGAGTTTCTTTCCATGGAGTTAATTCGTTTTCGACAACAGATTTTTTATCAAGTAGTCCAAATCGTTGAGCAATTTTCAAATCCAGTAGATTATTTTCCCTCAATCTGCGAATCAATTTCCGATTTATTTCAAAAAGTTCTGATGTTGTTGGAAATGGGCTTTTCAATCGTTTACGGTAATCCCTAAATTCATGGTAAGCTTCTATATAGTAAGGAAAAGAATTATTTCTCCACCTACATTTTACATAATATTCATTAGGTTTACTAAGATATCTTGTAATTTGTTCATGTTTGACCTGGTTTATCATCTTCTTTAATACGATTCGATCATTAGCTTGGTCAACCTCAGGCAATAGATAGTATGGAATTGTATTTCTCATCACTGTAAAACCTTCATCTTTGAGTGTTTCCAGTTCTTCATCGGTTACGAGTTCATCCTTTACTGCATGGTCGTAGTTCTCTACCCAGAATTTTCTCTTGTCTATAACATGCTCTTTCATCGTTTCAGTATTTCCCTTGATGAATTTGTTGTAGACTTTCAATGCACCTTCCACATGTTCCCAGTCATCGCTGGTGGCGTCTTCGAAGGTATTTCGGGTTCTGTTCCCGTTATTGTAAAGGAAGTTGTAGATCAGATATCTGATCATCTTTGATTTATTGCTTCCTGGGGCTAGGCTTTCGAATTCATCCCACAGGGGCTTGAATTCACAAGTTATTCCAAACTTGAATTGGTTTTCGGCAGGCATGAGGTATATGTATCTTAGGATTACTTATCTCTTTAAAGGGGGCCCCTTTTTTACACTATTGACGGTATTTCTTCCTTTTTTGAAAATTCACTCTAGCGCAATTGGCCAGACTAAGCTACCTCCGCTGAACTTTTTGCGCTACAACCGATATCCGTTTTCTCTCAAGTACTTAAAGTAGAGATAATAAGTTACGATACTGTCCACAAAAATACCAGTTCCGAACAATAAGGCGATTCCAATCAGAGTCGGTTCAAATATTTCCAGTTGGAATAATGCAAATGCCGTGCCATAGACAGTCACATTCGTTATTATCGACTGTAACGCCAACAACTCTGTTCTTCCCTTTCCATAGAAAACACTGTCGGCCAATGTATTGTACACGTAAAGTATGTAGAATGGAAGCAGGATCAATACCAGATCCAGTATAGCCTCCGGTTCAGGGACATTCAATACCTTTTCAAAGAAGAGCGACCAAAAGGGTATAGTGACAATCCAAAGCCAGATTATTGCGGTCGCTATTCCGAAGTAACCATACATCTTTTCTTTATGGTCAACAACTCTTCTGCCTGCAACATCCTGTTTCAGCAGTTCGGCCAATGGGTAGAAGGGCAATAGAAGCCAACCCCAGACGAATCCGTTAGCGATCCAGTAAGTTCCTTGCTCGCTTATCACATTCATCATCCTTACAATGAAAACCAGATAGAATAAATTCCGGATGAATGAATCCAATCCAGAAAATTTCCCAACCTTTATCCAGTCAGTAACCCAGCCATAGTCATAGCCACTTTTGAATTCTCTTAGGTCCACTTCGTAATTCTTGCAGAATATGTACATGATATATGTCAGCATAGTCGAATAGACGATTATGTTGGAGTAGGCAATCCCGTTCACACCCAGATTAAGCGAGAAATCAAAATCGCTCAGCAACATAGAATCCAGGACTATTGAAAGTACCATTTGTATGGATAATAGTGCATAGATGTGTATTCTGTAGTTCAACAGAATGAAAACCACCATCATGAATTTTACGGGACCTATCAGAATCGCCGCAATCATTTCGAATCTGATGTAAGTGGTTGTCGCGTCAATAGTATCTGGATTCTGGGCCATCGCAGTTACAAATTGCTTGGCAAAGAGCGTAATGATTACTGCACAGACCAGATATATCCCACAGGTCAGGGCCAGTCCACTCTTGATTTTGTTGACAGTCTTATTCCTATCATCTATGGTTTTTCCAATAAGGTAGAACAAAGGTAGGATTAGGGCTTCATAGATTACTTCCAGAATCAAATTCACCCAGACCAATTGGGAAGCAATGTTGATTCCCCAGTCTCCAGGTAGATTACCCAGATAGTTTATCCTTATAGTGGTGTAGAGAGTAGGTAAAAGTCCGGTCAACAGTAAAGCAAAATATAGTTTCCAGTTGAATCGTCTAAGCGATTTCCGTGTGCTTTTCTTCCAAGACATGCTACCAAAGGACTTCCGCTAAACAAATTTATTTGGCACTCTTTTATATAGTAGTGAAGTTTTCAGGTTACATATGATAGAAAATCAGGCTTACATTGTAGCCTTGATGCTGCTGATTGCAAGTCCTATTGCAATCGCTTCCGATGAAGGACAAGCTGTCCTGGAAAGGTTCGACCAGACCCCTGATGATTTGATTGACATTGAAAAGAGTGACCCTACCGAAGATCTTGATAATCTTCTGAGAGAAGATATCCTGAATGACAGACCTTTTACTGAGGTGGATACCAAGGCTGTCGTTGAGGACTGTTACACCCTCGAGCAATGGAAAGAAAGATTAGCTGAGAGAGACTGGAACAAGGAAGACTGGGAGCGAGAGTCGGATGAGGTCCGTGAAGAATCAAACGATGGCGCTCGTGGCAATTCTGACGATAAGAAAGAGAAAGAAGATTACAACAAGGAGACCGACAAGGTAACCGTCAAAGCCACTGACAAGGATTGTTTCACCGAAGCTGAGTTCGAAGAATTTGTTGGCAAGCTGGGCAATGATGAAAGGAAGGGCAAGAAAGATTGTGTAACCGTTGGCCAGATCAAGGAGAAATGGGAAAGAATCCGTGAAGAAGACCGTGTCTGGGATGATGAAGATGAGGATGATCGTGACGACGAGTCCGATGAGGAACGCGATAATGACGAGGATGAAGGCGACGACGACGAATCAAATGAACTTACGATTATTCATGACAGTGAAAGCTCAGATGAAGACCACGACTTGAATGACGAGGAAAGAGCTGAACTGTTCGCAGCTATTGGAGAATTGAAGGAGGCCTGCGAGGACGGTGACGAGGCTGCCTGTGTCGAATTAAGGGAACTTATGGAAGAGCATTTGGGAGGCTGGGAACGCGAAGAACGTGACTGGGGACAGAAGGACAGAGACGATTCAAAATGTGTGGGCAAACATCTGATGGACCGCATGAAGGAGAAGTTCGGCCGTGACCGCGGTGAAAAGGACCGTGACGGAGAATGGGAAGAACTTAGGGCAGTCATGGCAGAACTCGGAGCAGCCTGTGAGGGGGGCGATGAGATAGCCTGTGAAGAATTAGAGGAACTAATCACTGAACTCGAGAACGACGAACGGGAGCGCGAGGAAGAGTGTGATGAGCACGACGAAAACGATCACGACGAAAACGATCACGACGAAGATGACGAGGACGATTCCGGGGATGAAGAAGATGATTCCGAGGATGACGAACCTGAAGAAGCATAATTACAATGTCTGATTCACAAGCAGGGCCATCGATTATCGAGATATTTGCAGGAACACTGGGAATCATACTCAGTGCAGTCTGTATCGTGGGATTCTTTGTGGCCGGTTTTGCGATTGATTATATCGATGAAAGAATAGAGGACGATTGCGACAGTACCACGGGCCAGGTTGGTCAGGCCATAGGTGCTGATGAGGGTCAGTGTGACGAGGGAAGTGCCACCCGGGATATGTTGGCCTTGATCAGAATACCAATCCTTGTTCTGGGCATCGCGTTTGGTCTGCTGAGTATTTTCGCGACTTACCAGAATTAACTATTCAGGACTAGACCACAGATCGCTAGGCCCAGCAATCCGAATACCATAGTACATCTCAGGACATTTCCAGCATGGTCATCTTTCCCTTGTTTGAGAAAGGGCTTGGCCGAGGCAGTACAGACCATTGCAGGCAATACGAAGATGACCAGATTCCATGGCAGGAATCCTACTGTAAATGGCATTATCATAACCAGAGCAGAGGCTACTGCCAGAATCCAGACAGTCTTACGTGCCTTTTCGGCACCTCGGACCTTTGCAAAGGTTTTTCTATCAAAATCTCCGACTTGATCATTGGTATCCATAATCATCTCCCTTGCTGTGGTCAGCATCATCGCACTGATCGCGACCATCCAGAGTAGCGGATCGGCTGCATGGTCAATTGCTGCCGCGCCAAACAAAATGGTTATGGAGATGGTACCGGCAATGGTCAGGTTCCCCCAGAACATTCTTTTCTTCAAACAGGGATTGAATGGTTTTCCATCGACCTCATAGGCGATCATCATCAGTAGTGCGACCAACCAGACGATGACCGAGTCAATCCAGGCTATTTCTCCGATATTTTTCACATCATTCAGTATGATTGCAAGTAGGCTTACACCAGACAGGATCATCATCCGGTATCCGTATTTCTTGGCTCCAATCTCAGTTATGTTATCAGATGGTAAGGGCCGTTGGGGGTGATTGATTCGATCCACCTCGATGTCCAGTAGGTCATTTATCGCGAACCACCCGGCGATGAATGCCCCTATACAGAATGCATGAAGGGTGAGGGTGAGAATACTTTGCTCGTAACCAACCCCCATCATCAAGGCACCCAGACTGAGGGTTCCGATTCCCCAGACAACGTTTCCGCCCCGGGAAAGGTCCCACCAATTTCTGACATATTCGCGCCTGACCAAAGTTACCTCCATTAGATGTGTTTCTATAAATGAAACACGCTGGAATACGAATACCAGTACTTATGCGGGGTATTGTTTTAGTCTGTTAGGGGCTTTCGCGACTTACCAAAATTAGTATAAATCGAATATTAGGTGCAGCCTATGAATAAATCGTCGGTGATTGGAGTAGCGGTTCTCTTATTTTTTTCAGGATGCCTTGGATTTGGTGATAATCAAGATAAGGATGGGGAAAATATTGAAGATACAATAGACGATATTGAAGATCTTACCGATGACGATGAAAAACCGGATTCAACAAATGAAACTTCAACTAATGAAACTTCAACTAATGAAACTTCAACAAATGAAACTGAAGAAGCTCCCTCGGAAAGTAATTTTACCTTTGAAATTTTATCAGAACATCCTTTTGAATGTATGAACGGCAATGTTTTCGATAAATTCATTAATGTTTTGGGAGTCTATGTTGTTGGAACTCCAGAAGCTTCTCTTGAATATTTCAATCACACAGCTCATGTGACGGCTCAATACATCGATAATGATGAGGACGGAGTTGCCGATGATCCTGAGGTTTTGAAATTCTTGGTTGACCACAATTTTGTTGTTCCAGTGTGGAGTGAGGACGATCATGAAGATTTCTGGGATGGAGCAAGGGGAACTTATTGTGAGGATAATATCGGAATGGCAGCTAGCATGTACTATGAATATGATGAATGGGCCCTAGGAGGAATTGAAGAGGCAGGGACCTGGGATACAAACTTGGAGGAAGTTTGGCATATTATCTCGGTAGGCTGGTATCAAACTTATCCTGAATTCATGGGTGTTGAATTTGAGGATAATGGCGACGTAATTCCTTCTAATTTGACGGAGGCAATGGATGCTGCCAGAGGAGGTCAATTCATGTCCATTCCCGATGAATATCCTGAAGAGGCTTGGTATGCCTATTATGACGATACTTGCGATTACCATTGTCAAGCCCACGAATATTTCTATTGGATTCTGATGGCAAATATTGGTGCTTTAGATGCTTCATTAACTGACAAATGTGAAGACAGTAAGGATGAATGGTATGTTTGTACTAAAACCGATTTAGAAACGGTTGATGTATTGGCATACGATCTGTTTAACAATCAAGGTTTCAATTTACCGACTGTTATTCCAGATGGTAGCTACATGTTAGATTGATTCGGTTGCAGAATAGCATAGTATTACTGGAGTATTACTAGAAGAATACTAATATATACTCTGCCGGCAAATTCTGAGCATGCCCAAGATCAGCCTGGACATGCCTGCCGAACTAATGAATGACCTCAAGGAACATACCGGGGATGACAAGAAGTTCGTATCATTGGCGGATGCCGTCAGGACCGCTTGCCGTAAATTACTGGATCAATTAGACGATATTGATCAAAGACACGGTCGGCTCAAAGGAGGTAAGAAATGAACTTACTTTGTCAAGACAAAGATTGTGAATATTATCGCAAGAAGTTGGTTTATGTGAAAATTGACGGCGAATATAGAACAATTTGCCCTAATGAAATTCTAACTCAATCAGATTATAATTTGAAGTTTGTAAAGTATGAATCGGAGGCAAATAAATGAGCAATCCTCAAGATTTAGTAAAAGGAATATTGGAGCATATCGAACCTGACCAAAAGAAAGGACTTCGTGAAGGTCTCAAGAACACTCCAAAGAGAGTAGTAGAATCCTGGGATGAATTATATTCAGGATATGGCCAAGATCCTAAAGAGATGTTGAATGCAACTTTCAATGGCGAAGGTTATGACGGTATTGTATTACTAAAGGATATTGAGTTCTATAGTACTTGTGAACACCATTTGCTCTCATTTACAGGAAAAGCACACGTTGCTTACATTCCAACAACCAAAATAGTAGGAATATCTAAATTGGCAAGATTAGTCGAAGTTTACGCTAAAAGATTACAGAATCAAGAAAGAATTACAACTCAAGTTGCAGATGCTTTGGTAAAACACTTGAAACCATTGGGGGCCGCGGTCATTATCGAGGCCAGTCATGCCTGTATGGGTTGTCGAGGCGTCAAGAAGAGTCATGCCATCATGTCCACTTCGGCAATGCGGGGAGTATTCTTTGACAAGGCCGAGGCCCGGGCCGAGCTGATGCAATTGATCAAGGAGTAAGATTGGCCGAGAAACAATACCCGATAGTAGAGATTTTCAATTCTGTTCAGGGAGAGGGACACCATACCGGAACTCCTTCGATATTCATCCGGTTCGGAGGTTGCAACCTCAAATGTTCCTGGTGCGACACTGAATTCGATGTCTGGGAAAAGATGTCAATTACTGAGATAATCAAGACTCTGGAACAATGGCCCACCAGACGTATTGTCTACACTGGTGGTGAACCTGCAATCCAGGATCTGGGACCCTTATCCAAGGCATTACATTCCCGAGGCTACAATATTGCGATTGAGACCAATGGTACCGTTGAACTGAAGGATGGTATTGTCGACTGGATCTGCGTCAGTCCCAAGGATATGCTGTATCCGGAATTCAGCATTAAACAGAGGAAAGGCGACGAACTCAAGGTGGTCTATGTCGGGCAGGACCTGTCGATGTACGAGAACCTGAAACAGGGATTCGCGAACCTGTTCCTGCAACCCTGTTATGACGAATCCAAGGATGTTGGATTCAATGGACAGAATTTCCGTGAGACATTCGACATTGTGATTAACAATCCTGGCTGGAATTTGTCGTTACAGACCCATAAGTGGATGGGGGTCGACTGATGCCCAAGTGTTCGGTCATGGCGTTATCAGGTGGAATGGATTCCACAGGTCTCTTGATGCACCTCCTGGCCGATGACCATGAAGTTCATGCCTTGTCGTATGATTACGGCCAGAAGCACAGGCTGGAACTGGATCGGGCCAAGGCCAATGTTGCTTATCTGGCCAGTCATGACCTTCACATTTCACACAAGATAATTGACCTACGGTCAGCTATGTCTCCCTTCTATTCGGCATTGACCACAGATGATTATGAGATTCCAGAAGGCCATTATGAGGAAGACCAGATGAAACAGACCGTGGTTCCCAATCGTAATGCTATTTTCTCTTCCGTTCTGTATGGATATGCCCTTTCGATTGCTCTTAAGAGGAATTGGGAGATTAAGATAGCCCTGGGCGTCCATTCGGGGGATCATGCAATCTATCCGGACTGCCGTCCTGAATTCTACGGTGCCCTGGAGAATGCATTCCAGATTGGAAATTATTCTAGTGACAAAGTATCGTTCTACCTGCCCTATATCGGAGGTAACAAGGAGACGATCCTGAAAGATGCCGCGAAATGCCTGGATCGGTTAGGACTGGATTTCAACACCGTCTTTGCGAATACCAACACCAGCTATGACCCGGATGAGATGGGCCGCAGCAGTGGGAAATCTGGCGCAGATATCGAACGGATATTGGCCTTCCACGCAGTGGGTCGTGCCGATCCGGTACCTTACGTCAAACCTTGGCCTGAAGTACTTCAGGATGCGATCAATACAGAAAGAAAATACAAGGAGAAAATATGAGCGAGAGATACACATCTACCAAGACCTACCGCAACTTGCCTTGCGCCCATCGCCAATGGAAACATGACGGACATTGTGCCTACATCCACGGTTATTCCAGGGAATACACCTTCAATTTCGATGCAGAATCCATGGATCAGCACGGCTGGGTGGTCGGATTTGGAGATCTGAAGGAACTCGGAAAATATTTGATTGAGATGTATGATCATACAATGCTGATTGCGGAGGACGATCCCGAACTTGAGACTTTCAAGGAATTACATGAAAAGGGCCTTTGTGACCTGAGAATCGTTCCCGACACCAGTCTGGAAGGCAGTGCCAAGACCGCTCTTGAGAAAGCTAACCAGATACTTTCCAAAATCACGGATGGGAGAGCCCGTTGCTTTCAGGTTGAAGCCA
>CAUYZR010000027.1:0-16189 GCA_963577905.1 Candidatus Thalassarchaeaceae archaeon | reverse complement strand
ATCCACCAACCATTGTATGGCCGGCTACTGCTTTCTGTGTTCTGGTCACTATCTGCATCTGCCTGAACTCTCCAGAAAACGCTAGAAGCATCATCAGAACCATACCAGTCAGATCCGAGTGTATATCCCTGATACTTGGAGTTACTACCACCCCAGAGATACCATGCACCCTCACCGGGACAAAATCCAGAGTAATTGATCAAGTTGGTCCAACCATCCTGAGCTGGATTCTTGGAAATCTGCATACGGAAGTAGTCACCAGACTCCATACATCCACTGAAAAGCATACCAACCACAACCTCCTCCATAGCACTCAAATCAAGTGGTGGGGAAACAAACCAGTCATCCTGATGTGGTTCCATCGTAAACTTTGGACATCCGGTATCTGATAGTGAATTACTACCCCAGGTACAGCTTCCATCACTGTTACTCTTGTACCAGCCCTGCTTAGAAGACATTCCCAATGAAGACTTACCTTCGTGATAGACCGTACCGACGGTCTTGTTCAAAGAACCTCCATCAGCAGTACAAGTATCAGCATCTACTGCCCAGCCACAACCATCAGCATCTGTATCATAACTGGAAATACGATGGAAGTTGACGTGATCAAGACTATTTGCACCATTGTCATCACTGTCACCGAATGTGATTGATGGTCCGATTTCGTCTTCAGGTAACTCACCATTCTCAATCCACTTGCCCACGCCTACATCGGCCTGAACATAGTTGTTAGGTGCCCCTTGATCACCAGTGTGCATAACTTCTACTACAATTTTGTCCATTCCTGCACTTGTGAACATAACACTACGAGCCTTATTCTCATTAACACCATCATATATACGCTGTAAGCGATCATTCTCCTTGTTGAAAGTAAAGACAATACTGTCACCATTCTGTATTGAATCCGAGATGTGCATTGGGTGACCTTCAGGGAAAGCCCTTGTGTCAAATGTACTATCAAACAGAACCTGACCAAATTGGTTCTTCAACTTAAGATGAACTGCAGTGCTAGCCTGCGGCAGCATACCATAGTTAGTAACCGTTATTCTAAGATCAACCTCAACCATAGCTTCCACTGATCTCCAGTATTGAACATGGTTTGGTATATCTACTCCCCCAATTCCAATATCTACGTTCTGGGTCTGTTCCTTTGTTACTTCCATCCACGAAAGGACGGTTGCAAAGAAATCTGCTCTGTCTGATCTCTTGTCGAACACACCAATCTCATCCGCAAACATGAAAGCCTTGTGGGACTGTGGACCTACATAGCCGTCTACTGGAAACTGAACTGCGTGGTACTCATGACCATCAGATGCACCCTTACGAGCGTCCATCCAGAAAGCTCCGGTGGCTGTATTATCATAGGCTTTGTTACCACAGGGCCTGTCCAGGTAATGTACACCAGCGGTATCTGTTGAATATTCCTTACCATCAAAAATAGAACCACTTACACCCTTCATTGGGTTTGAGGTCCCACCTACAACAATGTATGAGGAATAGTAGGTATCCGAGTGCATGTAATTGTTCTGGAAACTACCAGCGGCAGAGTCAAACCAATCACTCATCTGGGTCGAAACAAACATATTCCTGTTGCTTGTACAGAAGGTGTCTACAGTACCACAGTCCCCATCAAGATAGTCTGATAGAACTGACTGTTCAGAACCTGAAAGGATTTGAGTATTCCATCCGGAATACCAGATGACCACTTCATAATCGTCAACCATTGAAAGACCGGTGTCCCCACTTGGAAGCTCCTTGTTGGTTCCGCCCCATCTTCCAGCGCGGAAAACATCGTATGAATAACCGCCATCATTCAAGGCAGTCGCGATGTGGGATGCTTCAAGCCATGGTCCGGACATCCAATTCTCTCCATCATCATCGACCAATAAGACCTTGGCGTCGCCAGCATCTTGTTTAGCTGGTGCAAAAGCACCATCTGCCATAGTCGATGCTATGGGTATTTCCTGACCTGGGAAAATCATATTAGCTTCGCTAATAGCCTCTACTCCCTCGTCAGAAATTAAAGCCTCACCAAGGGTAATACCCGAAGTGATCTCGTTTTCTTGCTCATCATTGGAACCTGCTGAAGCCAACAGCGAAAAACCGCTGAAAGTCAACAAGGCTACAACAAAGATTGCGGTCATTTTCCCGTATAGGGAGCCTGACTCTGATACGTTTGCATTCATATTTTGCACACCTTCTCGTTTTGTCCTAATACTGCACTACCGAAATAGAAACAGCCTACCATCATTGACAAGGTCTTAATAAAATAAATCCCGTTTTTCAATAACTTATATAAAAACTTACTGGTTCCCACTTTGGACATTGGAAATCGCTCTCTTTATATCAAAAACCATGAGAGAAGTAGCTGGAGAGTATGGGTGGACCTCACGTATTCTCATACATTCAAATTCCGAACCAAAATTCTCCATGACATCGAGACTTCCATCTTTGGGGACCATACAATAGAGATGGATATAACCTCCAGACCTCACCAAAGGACTTAGAAGATCGATATATGAAAGTGATTTGGTAGGGTTATTCATTATTATTCGGTCGTAACAGTCCAGATCTGCGACCGCATCCTCAATCCTAGAACAAATGAAACCGTAATCTGATACAGGAATATGATTAAGATGGAAATTATTATGTGCCCACTTCTCAGAATCTGGATTGGCATCGACAGCCGTAACCCTGCACCCTCTCTTGGCCAGAGTCACTGAGAACGGTGCCGCACCTGCAAAGGCATCCAATATTTTTTCACCGGAATCAACCAATTCGGAGATACGCTGTCTTTCCCTAGCTAATCGTGGAGAAAAATAGACCTTGGATATATCTAATTTGAACGTCAGGCCGTTTTCCTTGTGAACTGAAACAAAACCAGGTTTACCTCCAATCAACTCCAGTTTTCGAAGCCTATACTGACCTTCAACCCCCAAGTCCAGAGCGACTTTAGAGATATTCGAATTGCTATCTAGAAGGGCCTGTGCAATGGAATCCGAAGATTCACTTAAATCATCAGGTAAACGTATAATTGCTATATCTCCAAATATATCGAAAGCTCGGGGTGCAAGCTTCCTGATCTCAGGGGACAATCTGTTTCTGTAGTCTCTTGAAGAACGGCTAGTGGCCTGACCTTCGCATTCAACTATATCTCCGTCAACCGCAAAATTAAGAGGCCATAGCACAAAGCCCTCTTTTTTTATTGGCAAGAAGTCGCTGTTCAAGGCATCAATGGATTCTAAAAATTCCTTGGATTCTTGAGCTTCACGAACTGGAACTTTCAGATGCTTGATCAATCTATTAATTCTCTATAAGATGCGGCATTCAGTAAACCATTGACTTCACCTTCAGGTTCCATTAAAACCATCCAGCCGAATTCATAAGGTGACTCATTGACCAATTCCGGAGACTCCTCCAGCTTTTCATTAATTGATACGATTTTTCCTGAAATAGGGGCATAAATATCACTGGCCGCTTTAACGGATTCGGCAACTGTCATAACATCACCCTTGATAAATTGGTCTCCAACTTCTGGTAATTCAACAAAAACAACATCAGACAATGAATCTTGAGCATAATCTGTAATCCCAACTCTTGCTTGACCGTCTTCCTGAACTTTGAGCCACTCGTGTTCCTCGGTGTAATTCAGGTTATCTGGAACTAAGCTCATAAGAATGGCAACCGCACTGCGTGACCATTTAAGTGATTACCGCGTACCTCTACAGTTACCCTTGAATTAATCGGAAGGTTAAGATAGGCCAACCCTACTCCTTTTCGGATTGTAGGAGACAGAGAACCGCTCGTCAAACTAGATATCTCATTACCATTGTAAAAGACTGGAAGACCAGGTCTCAGGACACCGCGCTCATCAAGTATTATTCCATTCAATTTAGCGTAAGTTCTGTCTTTTTGGGAAATCAAGGCCGTCTTACCAATAAACTCGTGATCCCAGTCTATAACCCATGAATAATTAGTTTCCAAAGTTGTTTGAGTTCCATCAAAATCTTGACCAGATAATAAATATCCTTTTTCTAGACGTAGGGTGTCTCTAGCGCCTAGACCTACCGGTTCGGCTCCCATGTCGACCAAGGACTCCCAATGTTTTTTCACCTCTTCAGATGGTCCGATTATCTCGCATCCTTCCTCTCCAGTATAACCGGTACCACTAACAATCGTATTTCTCTCCCTTACCAATCGAAATGGCTTGACTGAGGTGTTGAGATGTTGACCTAACAACCTAGGTGCTTCTGGCCCCTGCAGAGCTAGACAAAAATAGTCATTAGATAAGTTCTTGATATGGACATCAAAGTCTCCAGAATTTTCAAGCAACCATGAGAGGATTGTGTCGATCGTTGCTGCATTGGGTATAATCATATATTCTTCTGATGTGAAGGTATAGGCTATAATATCATCAATTATTCTTCCATCACTGTCCAGAATATGGCAGTATCTGCAATCACTATCATTCTGGCGTTTCATATCCCAAGTTGTAACGTATGAAAGAAATGCCACTGTGTCTGGCCCGCTGATAAATATCTGGCCCATGTGAGACACGTCAAAGATGCCAACACGTTCTCTTACTGCCTTATGCTCAGCAATGATTCCATTATACTGTATAGGCATTTTCCAACCAGCAAAATCAGCCATCTTGGCCCCGAGTTGTAAATGGTGCTTGAACAATGGTGTTTGGTGGTTACTCACTATAACTTAAGATGGAGAGGTGTCCTAAAGCTCTCGGGCGGCAATCTTATATGGGAACTCATTTGAACGCCACTATGACTTCTTCTGAGGATGAACAATCGCCAGATATTCAGAAAGAATCTGCTGAAGAATCTGAAATTAAGGAAGAGGCTAAAGATGTAAAACCCAAGGAAAAGGCTAAAGATGTAAAACCCAAGGAAAAGGTTAAAGAAGTAAAACCCAAAAAAGGGGCTAAAAGAGTAAAATCCAAAAAGAAAACCGGTGGTGAGGGAGACGTTGCTCTAAGGGTCAGTCTACCATACAAACCAAAGGGAGAAATATTCGCTGTGGCAGAGACCTTTCAAGGCGGGTCAAGACTCCAAATTATTTGTGAAGATGGAATACGCCGAATGGGTAGAATTCCTGGAAAACTGAGAAGAAGAATGTGGATAAGGGAAAATGATTTGTTAATCGTAATACCCTGGTCATTCCAAGACAGTAAAGCTGATGTTAAATTTCGATATACTCCAACCCAGACTGCCAATTTAAAACGCCGGGGTAAGATACCTGAGATACTAGATATTTACTGATAATGCAAAATAAGATTCAAGACATCGATTGGGCTCTAAACAACCTGAAGAAATCGACTAAAGGCAAGGAATGGCGCAAAACAGTAGATGATGTCTTTGATGAGGCTACCTTAAAAAATATCCAGCAGTTATTCAATCGTGGTATTTTTAGTACAATCGAGAATATTATTGCGACTGGGAAAGAAGCTAACCTATTCCGGGCAAAAACTTTTGATGGCAGGAACAGAGCCGTAAAGATATATCGTTTGAACACTGCCACCTTTCGTAAACTCAACCGGTATATTGAAGGAGATCCCCGATTCAGAAACAGTGGCAATAACCATCGCGATAGGGTGTTCACATGGGCTCAGAAAGAATACAAGAACCTGCATGCTATGAAAGCCGCCGGTGCGGAAGTGCCGCAACCCTTCCATGTTTACAAAAATATACTTGTAATGCAATATATGGGGTGGCGATATCGGCCTTATCCTCCTGTAAGGGAATTACCGCCACAAAACCCAAACGATTTTCTGGAACAATTGATTGAATCCATCAAGGCCTACCGTTCCAAAAATTTAAGTCATGGCGATCTAAGTGAATATAACATATTGAATGTTAGAGAAAAACCATATATTATCGATGTCGGGCAGGCTGTTCCAAAAGGACATCCAATGTACGATGAATTGCATGAAAGGGACATGAAAAACATGTATCATTATTGGAAAAAACTGATTCGGGAATTAGAAAAAGAGGTGTTTGATCAATGAAGTTTATCAGAGTTCCTCTTTCCAGAATTGGAGCTGTAATCGGACCCAAGGGCAAGACAAAAAGAAAACTGGAAAAACTCAGCGGTTGTGTTCTGAATATTGATTCAAGAGAAGGTGTGGTCGAAATATCTTCGCCGAATGAAAATGATGCGTTGAAAGGTCTACAGGTAATAAATGCCACCAGAGCCATTGGTAGAGGTTTCAATCCTGAGAAAGCATATCAACTTCTGGAAATGGATTATTATCTGGAAGTTGTCGATATCAGGGATTATGTTGGAAGGTCAAAGAAGAGACTGGGTACTGTAAGAGGGAGATTGATTGGTAAAGAAGGGAAAACACGGCATATCATTGAGGAAATGACGGGATGCGATCTGGCAATTCAAGGACACACCATATCTATAATTTCTGACCTGGATGGATTGGAGTCTGCCAAAGTAGCTGTATCCATGGTTCTGGGTGGTTCTGAACACGGTTCGGTTTACAACTATCTGGAAGGTTTCAGAAGGCGAAATAAATGACTGGGTGAACCCCTATTTGATAAAGGTTACTGCTTAATTTTATATAATTGCCATGTCTGCGGGGACTACAATTTGTGCAGATTTCTGATTCTGCAAGTTTTGTAAAGGTGAAAATAATGACAAAAATTGATTATCTGATGAATAGGCCTATCAACCCAACTTTAGACTTTACCAAAATAGGGTGTCAAAAATGAAGATAACTTTCTTGGGTGTCGGAGAAGGATTTGACGAGGACCATACACATACCTGTATGCTGGTTGAGGCAGCAGGAAGAAGAATGCTGGTAGATTGTGGAGCCACAGCTCCGCCTTCCGTTTGGCATAAATCTAAGAGACCGGATTATTTAGATGGGATCTTCATATCACATTTTCATGCAGATCATGTTTTCGGTCTACCTGCATTGATGAAGAGAATGGAAGAGGATGGAAGAACAAGGCCTTTCTACCTTTTTGGACCTGTAGGTACTCAAAGAAGCGTAGAGAGACTAATGGAGGTGGCTTACCAAGGAATGGTGACTAAACTACCCTTTACCCTGAGATTTAGGGAATTACAAAGATCACACCGATGGGATGATTGGAATCTAAGAGTTGTCAACACCAGGCATTCTGTGCAGAACCTGGGTCTAAGATTGGAGGCTGGAAGCCCTACCAAAGTTTTCTGCTATTCAGGAGATGGTATGTTTACACCAACAGCATCTAAACTTTACACTAACGCAGATTTGTTAGTTCATGATGCCTACACAATGGATGGTACTGTCAAGAACTTCAGAAAAGAGGTTATAACCATTGGAACAAAGACACATTGTTCAATGCAGCAATTAGAAAGACTGGATGACATGGCCAGACCTAAGAAAATGGCCCTGATTCATGTGAACCGAAACTTACGGAAAGACAGAAACGAAGTATTGAAAAAATACAAGCAGAGAAGATGGATAATGCCAGAACCTGGTGACGTAATCAATCTTTAGATGCATCGACTGGTACAAATAATTCGCTTTGAATCTGCACGTAAATTGACCAAAGTACCAAAGAAACACCCCTGTAGTAATTTGTACGGGCTGGCATTCAAATTGGAGATTCATGTTGAAGGTAATATTGATCCTAAAACAGGATTTGTGGTGGATTTTTCTGAAATTGAAGACAACTTTGAGTCTCTAAAGAAGAAACTGGACCATAATTATCTGAATGACCTTGAAGGTCTGGAGAATCCTACCAGTGAGGTACTGGTCGAATGGATCTGGGAGAATCTAAAACCCAAAGTTGGAAATCTAGTTAAATTGGTACTTTGGGAAAATGAAGTCTCAAGAGTAGAATACAGCGGAAACTAGTGTCTTCGCTTGAACACGACGGATACTAAAGCCATCATCAATAGTGTAACAAGAGGATTTGGTGAGGTCAACAACGGATTTTCCTCATCGAATGAATCGCTCTCAAGAATAACTGTCACCTGACGCGATATAGAATCTGATGCACCTTGAGGATCAACTGCCGTAAGTGTGATGATATGAAGGCCATCGCTAAGGAACACTTCCGTAAAGAAATTGGGTGTCGTGTAAAGCTCACCATCCAGACTACTGGACCAGGTAAACATCAGTTCGTCATTGTCTGGGTCTGTTGATCCCTGTGAAGAGAGTTGGACTGGTTTATCACTACTATATTCCGTTCCCGTCTGAGGTGATAACATTACAGCCACAGGGTTACCGTTATCTATCTTCTCATTGACTGTGATTGTCACCATATCACCTGAAGATGACCGAACGCCTTCATCATCCTCAACATTCAAAATAACCTCATATTCTCCAGCTTCTTCAAAATAATACTCAACCCAGGAGTCGGTAATCCAATCCGTTTCTCTACCATCACCAAACCCAAAATGATACTTGACAACCGCAGAATCATCCGATGACCCGTTCCCTGAGAAAATAATCTTTTCATTGTTATAAACCTCATAATAATTGGCCTCAAGATCGGCTGTAGGTCTCCTATTGGCTCCATCGTTTGTGACCTCGACCTCAACTGAATAAACTACTGAAAAATTGAAACCATCAAAGGAACGGGCCTCCAGTGTATAGCGCCCATTCAGATCCAGACTGGTATTCCAGGCCCAAACCCAGTTCTCGTAACCATTTGCCCTATCCCATGCATTAGGTACGACACGGACCTCGACGTGATCCACAATATTGTTATCACTGGCAGTTCCTTTGACGACCACCAATCCAGAAACAATCTCATTCTGGTAAGGTTCAGTTATGAAAACCAGAGGTGGTTGGGAATCAACGAAATCACCGACAACGACTGTTGTCTGAAGCTCCTGATTCGAAAGATCTTCGTCTTGAGGTGTCACTCCCCGAATACTGGCTTTCAAAATATGGGTGCCCCCCTCAGCTATCCATTCTACCTGCACATTGGTTGCTTCATCCGACTCCAGGACTCTGTAATCATCGGCCGATTGGAAAATTATGTCATCACTTGAGAAATCGACACTGTATTGACGTGCAGGTCCTGGTCCCTGATTGACTATCCGGGCAGTCACTGTCACTTCCTGACCCTCCAGAATTGAATCTGGAACCACCAGCTCCTCAATTACCAAATCTGGGAGATCTGTAAAGGATGCAACCATGATGTTCTGACCTGTGCCCTGCATATCGTTCAGAGTATAGGTGACTGCAACGGGTATAACATCATTGAAAGTGGGAGCCTGAATATCAAATTCCAGAACCGGGAAACTGGTCACAACATCACCGGAATCCAACTGCCCAGTATAATTGAAGGTCACCTCGATAACCCACTGCCCCTCTACTTCGGAAACTGGTTTGAGACCTGTTTCACCCGTCACTCCAGTTGCTTCTCCTGCATCGACTGAGAATGTGGTTGGCTCTGGCCACTCACTAGAATATCTCACGACCATTTTAATGACATCCGGAAGGTCAGTTCCCGATACAAAATTATTGATTGTACCTCCATCCTTACCGCGTGTGGTGTACTCGGTCTTGGTATACTCCATACCGACATTGAAAGTTTCATTGGTCTGGGTTTGTATTCCCGTGGGACCTTCCAGAGTAGTACTATCCAGATCCTGTGATCTGGAAACTGCTCCGACTAATTCAACAGTACCCCAACCATAACAGTTATTGGGTGTGTAAAATTCTCCACAATCCAGGTCCAATGGTATTCTATGATCGCTGGTCTCTCTAAGAATCTGCTTAACATAATCTGAATCCAAATCGGGGGCAACAGATGGGTTAGCCTGAAGTATTAGAGCCGCAACTCCTGCAACATGAGGTGCTGCCATTGAAGTTCCAGAATATGAAACGTAATCGTCTCCAGAATTGGCCCTGGCCGACATTACTGCTCCTCCCGGCGCCATCACATCGGGCTTCAATCTGCCATCTCCTGTCGGCCCTCTGGACGAATATACCTCCCGGTTATGATCATCGTTAACTGAACCAACGGTTATCGCCTTTTCACTATCACCAGGATAAGTGACTGAACCGGGATGGGCGGCAATCCCAAGATTTCCATTCCCTATAGCCACGACTGTGACTATGCCGGACTCGACCGCAACATCAAGAGCCTGAGATATTGAGGAGGCACCATTGTTAGTGGCTCCAGGTATGACCACTGGGCCTCCCAGCGACAACGACATCACACCTATGGAGAACCGGTCCTTGTTGGCGATAGTCCATTCAACCGCCCTCAACAGGTCCTGCTCATCACCTGAACCACCGTCAAGGGCTATAACTCCTGCCAGATTCGCCTGAGGTGCGACACCGGAGTAAGTTCCACTTGCCCCACCAGTCCCAGCTGCTATTCCTGCACAATGGGTACCATGACTTCCTGAATCATGAGGTTGCTCGTCCGGATATTCCTTATCGGTATTAGCGTTGTAAAAAGCAAGCATGCCATCTGAGTCGACTGCAATCTTGGGGTCCTCCGTATTTGGATTGTCATCCAAGTCGTCCAAAGATTCATGATCAAAATCAACGCCTGTGTCCAGAATAGCAATAGTTGTACCTTCACCTTTGATTCCAAAATCATTCCATATGGTGTCCGCACCTATTGAATCAACACTATTATCCAGGGCAGGATAAAACAGAACATCAGCTTCCAGCCATACTAACTCGGGCAATAATGTCACATCTGGAACCTTGGCGATAGGCAGGAGGAATCCAAAGGTATCAAAACGTGGAAAACTGGAAGTTATTTCTCCTCCAAGATTCTCGACAAAAAGGTGGTGATGCTGATCCAGATTACGGACTTGGGCAATAAGGCTGATTTTATCACTTGGAGCTGGTGCTAATCCTAATTCTTCTGACAAGTGAGGTTCTTCATAAACCATTTGGAGTCGAGGGTCAACCAAGTGAATAGTCTCACCCGGTAGTGGTGTCAAACTATCCGCCGGCTGAGCGAAGGGACTCAGGACCATCAAGAGAAAAATCAGGGAAACCAGATAACGAGTGATTGTGGTCAACAGGGTTCTTACAGAATGACCAATAAAAGAATATGGCGTTCAGTTCTAGGACATGTTCATCCAGAAGTGTTCATAGTTGAGAAAATAAAAATGGTCTCTATTCTAGTTATCCTCTAAATCATCCAACTTCTTTGTAATTCATCCATTAAATCATCGCTGACCTCAGGTGATGGCGCTTCCTCAGGTGGTGGTTCTTCTTCAGAAGGTCCGGTGGCCAGAACCACATTTTCCAGTAATGGTAAAGCTAAGCGAGCGCCTTCATTACGGGGATTGGTATAATCCAGCCTAACTGACAGTGACAGAGCACTGCCCTGAAGCGGTCTAATAAGTTGAATCTATACCCTGAAGTGGCGCCCGGACCGGGATTCGAACCCGGGTTTGAAGCTCCGCAAGCTTCGGTGATTCCAAACTACACTATCCGGGCGCAGAAGCGCACTGACGGCCTTTCTTAAAGTCTGACATAACCACCACTTTCCTTATATCTATGGCTTTTTGCGAAGCATGACACCAGTTGTCATCATAATGGGATCCGCAACTGATAGACCAACGGCAAACAAAGCTGAAAAGATATTGGACAAATTTGGAATCGGCTATGAGACTTTCGTTGCTTCAGCCCATAGGACACCCGACCGGGTAGTCGAAATCATCAGAAACTCGGATGCGGAGATTTTCATAGCCCTGGCAGGTCTTTCAGCGGCATTACCTGGTGTGGTTGCAGCCCACACCCTCAAACCAGTCATAGGCATACCCTGTGCCTCCAGTAGTTCTCCGGGAAATCTGGATTCCTTGCTATCCGTTGTACAGATGCCTCCCGGGGTGCCTGTTGCAGCTGTGGGAATTGGAAGGGGAGAAAACGCGGCTCTTCTGGCTGCCAGAATACTTGGAATCACAGACAAAGGTGTCAATGATTCCCTGGAATCATATAGAAAAGAACTAGAGCAGAAAACATTAGATTCTAATTAATCCTCGAAGGCATTGTCACCGATCATCGGTACAAAGGCCACACCCGGACGACGAGAAACAGATATGCCATCTGCTGTACGCTCTACAGTCAACAGTTCTTGAGCAACACGGCCTCCTACTGGGATTACCATCAGACCTCCCACCTCCAGATGGTCAATCAAGGGAGGAGGCACACGGGGTGCACCACAAGTGACCATTATCTTCTGATAAGGGGAATTCTCGACAAAACCTCTGGAACCATCTCCATTAACGACCTGGACGTTATCAAAACCCTCCAGATTCTCACAAGCCAGTTCGTAAAGATAGGTAATCCTCTCTATGGTTGTTACTCTGGATACCATTCTTGAGGCCACGGCAGCGTGGTAACCACATCCACTGCCTATTTCCAGAAGATTGTCTGTTTTTTTGGGTTTCAATTCCTCAAGCATCATCGCGACCATATGAGGGGCCGAGATCGTCTGTCCCTGCCCAATTGTCAGGGGGGTATCATCGTATGCCAGATACTTGTCAGAGGTTTTGACAAAATTTCGGCGATCAACCTCTTCCATGGCAGTTCGGACCCCGGCTGTCCTGAGATAATTCCCACGTTCAAGATAGTCCAGTAATCTTTTCCTAGCCTGTAGATCGTCACCCAAGCTATTCCTCTCGTTTCTGAATACGATGTCGAATGATAGAACCACAATCCAGGCAGGTAACCACCTTCCAGCCCTTGGGAGACAGACGATGCTTGGAATTCCCCGAATTAAGGAAAGAATTGCATTTTCGGCAGATTTTGATGCGCTGGGACTTGCTCAATCTCTGATTGTAACGCTTGCCTATCAACCTGGCAAGCTCGACCAGCCTCTTGCATTCCTCAGGATTATCATTCTTGGAACTTTTCTCGGCTAAAGTAAACAGGCGTTCGATACGCTCCCGGGCAAGTTTCTCATGGCCTTGTGTACGGCGGCCTGCTCGCTTTGACACAAAGCGCTATAAGTCATGCTTTTTTTAACACCCACCTCCAAGTGACTAGTAAGAATGATAAGCGAACACTTCACGTGGGACACGCCATGGGAATTGTATTTTCACATCCTGATTTTCATACCTATTCTCCAGAGGCTTATCTTCCTGGGAGAACCTGCTCTAAAAGCAATCCAGATTCATGGCCACCACCTGAAATGGCTTTTCGAGAGACTCAAGGAGATACCCAGAGGATACTCAATTGCTGCAAAGTTCACAATCGGACTTTTGGTTCCAGCTACCATAGCCCTACTGAGATTTTTCATTTTTGAACCTGAGAGTGGGACGGTTGAGGTATTTGGGAAAACCCTGACGCCGCCGGATTGGGGCCAGACACCAGACTGGCAAATCGCTGCAATAGTCCTGTTTTTTATATTTCATACCTATTTTGACTGGCGCAGAGTATGGGACACGCGTAATCTTGCAGTAAAGATAATCAGTGTTGATGTAGAAAAATACAGACCCATGGTCGATCGAATGTTGCAGATGGGAGATTGGCTAAAAGGTTCCAAAGACCGAGGTAAAGACGCGATGCCACATGAAAGAATGGCCAGATTTGTAGGATATCTTGCTGGAAAAGTTGTTGATACAACCAATACGGTCGTCGATAAAGTGATGGAAATGCCAGAGAACTACGCTGGTAGGTGGATGGTCGTTAATGTTGCATTTGGAATGGCCTTCCACTTACTACCAATAGTCTTCATGTTCATACTGACTACAACCTATGATTGGAATCTATAATCCTTCAAATATCTTGTCGATCTGATTCTCTAACTGTTCAATGGTTCCATTATTGTCAAGGCTGAAATCGGCCTTCTTCATGGTTAATAATAATTGCTGCTTACTGGGGTCATCACTCTCTTCCAAAGCTTCCTGATGAAGAAATTGTTCCCAAGTGCTACTATCTCCAACACGACCTCTTGCTTTCAAACGCTGGAATCTAATCTCAGGGTCAGCATCTACCGAGATAAGATAGAATTCATGGTTGGGATATTTCCTATTCAACGAATCAGCCTCGGAAGGATTACGGATTGAATCAACAATATGATTAACACTGGTACTAATATTCTTAATCATCAGGTCTGCAAGAATACCTGAGCCTCCAGATGACCTTAATTCATTGCCGACTTTAATCAGTTCATCCCGGCTTTCCTCTACACCTCTTTTCCTCAATTCATCCCGTAACGTATCGGACAGTGAATGATATTCGAAAGAACGCTCTTTCAACAGGTTCGCAACGGTTCCTTTCCCCGCTGCATTACGACCTGTCAAACCGATTATATAGAATGCCAAGAAAACCTCAGAAATCTGAACCTTCACGATACTCGCCAAAGACTCCTCGGAGAACATCGCACATTTCGCCCAATGTAACCTTGGCCTTGGCCGCTTCAATGAAATGCGGCATCAGATTGTCATCGCCTTCTGCAGCTTTTTCAATGGCCCTGATAGAAGCATCGAACTTACCTTTATCCCGACTGGCACGCAGTTTCTTGAGCCGGGCACACTGTCTGTCAAAACCCTCGGGATCCATCTCCAGAATTGGTATTTCTACAGATTCGTCCGAGGTGTATTCATTGACACCCACCACCACTCTTTTTTTATTGTCAATTTCCTTCTGGTACTTGTAGGATGCTGCTGCGATCTCCTTCTGGAAGAATCCCTTTTCAATAGCTGGGACAACACCTCCCAAAGAATCTATGCGGTCAAAATAGTCTCGGGCCTGGCGTTCCATATCATCCGTCAGCCATTCAAGATAGTAACTTCCACCAAGAGGGTCAACTACATTGGCCACTCCTGATTCATGGGCAATCACCTGCTGTGTGCGCAATGCTATCTGAACTGCCTTTTCTGAGGGCAAGGCCAGCGCCTCATCCATAGAATCAGTGTGAAGTGACTGAGTTCCACCCATAACACCAGCCATTGCCTGAATTGCAACTCTGACTATGTTGATCTCAGGCTGCTGGGCCGTAAGACTACAACCTGCGGTCTGAGTGTGAAATCTGAGGGTCCAGCTTCTGGGATCCTTGGCACCATACTTGTACCTCATATCCTTTGCCCAGATTCTGCGTGCTGCACGGTACTTTGCAATCTCCTCGAAGAAATCATTATGGGCATTGAAAAAGAAACTGAAACGTGGAGCGAACTCATCAACATTCAGACCACGCTCAATGGCCCAATCCGCATAAGCATAACCATCCGCTAGAGTAAAGGCTAATTCCTGAACTGCCGTAGAACCAGCTTCCCTTATGTGATATCCGGAGATAGATATCGTATTCCATCGAGGCATGTTCTTAGCCCCATACTCAACCGTATCCGTGACCAGACGCATTGACGGGTGGGGGGGAAAGATGTACTCCTTCTGCGCGATATACTCTTTCAGGATGTCATTCTGTATGGTACCGCCCAACTTGGACTTGGGTATTCCCTGATTCTCGGCATTGGCTATGTACATCGCCCAAGTCATGGCTGCCGGAGAATTGATGGTCATCGACGTGGTGACCTTGTCCAGAGGTATATCCTTGAACAGGATTGACATATCCTCCAGGCTGCTGACCCCCACACCGCATTCCCCAAACTCTCCTGCCGCAAACGGAGAATCACTGTCATATCCATAAAGGGTTGGTAGATCAAAAGCGGTACTAAGTCCAGTCTGCCCTTGCTTCAACAAGTACTTGAAACGTTCATTAGTCTCCTCTGCAGAACCAAAGCCAGCGAACATGCGCATGGTCCACAGACGTCCACGGTACATTGTCGAATGGATGCCCCGGGTATACGGAAATTCACCAGGGTAGGAAATGTCTTGGGGAAAATCAATATGGGCTGTGTCTAGCGGAGTGTATAATCTATCGACCTTCTGGCTGGAGGTAGTGATGAATTCCTCTCTACGTTCGGGGTGTTTAGCCAGAGCGGGTTCCAGAATTTCCTTCTTCCACTTCTCGTACGCTTTTTGATAATCTGAATCCAAATGAACCTCTGTTTTCCCTGGTTTTCCGGCATCGGTACCATCTATCGGCATCATTTTCCGAATATCGTGCCTAAATAAGGATTTACTATAACCGTGAATTATATATCCTAACCAGTTCTAGATGAATAGTCAGGAGATGGAGGGCGGCCGACGGCCTTGAGCTGAGGAAAGTCCCCTCTCCATGAGCAAAGCAGCCGTAAGGGGCCCGAGAGGGTCGGCAATGAAGCAGAAACGACACAGCCCCATCATGTGGAA
>CAUYZR010000026.1:0-16438 GCA_963577905.1 Candidatus Thalassarchaeaceae archaeon | reverse complement strand
CCCATTCGTCTTCATTCAGAACTTCTTTCACGTTTTCAGGCTTTGTTTCTCTCCAATCTTTATAGTAATACCTCATATATCCTAGTGTTATAACCCATGCGAAAAATGTCAAAGGTGTCAGGTGCTCAATGAAACTATTGAATGTGAACGCAGTACCTGCGTCGGCAGTAAACGATGCAATCATAACATTAGGTGGATCTCCAACTAGTGTGGCAACACCTCCTGTATCAGATAGAATAGCTTCAGCAATCAATGGTGGAATTGCACTAATTTTTATTTTTTCACATATTTTAATAGTAATAGGTGCAATCAGAATTATAGCTGTTACATTATCAATGACTATTGAAATTAAGGTTGTAAAAGTACCTAAGTAAACTACAAGCATCCAAGGATCTCCTTTGGATAATTTTGTAGCTTTTATAGCAACAAATTCAAAAAAGCCACATATTTCTAGCATGGCTGCAAAAATCATCATTCCCATTAGCAAACCTATTACATTGAAGTCAATAGCTGTGAATAGATTATTTTCACATTCGTGCTTTATTGCATAATAAGGGCCTTCTATTTCTTTATTTTCTTTAAATCCGAATAGATGCCCACTGCACCAACTAAGTGATCCATAACTATATCCAACAATAAGCATTGTCAGAGCTCCGCCCCAAGCAGCTAAAGTACGGTGGACATATTCGCCTAATATAAGTACGAAAGCGATTATAAAAATAACCAAAATCAGTAGGGCGTCAATGCTCATAGTTATCATTTATTCTAAGCACTCGATAAAAGCTTAAGCTAGCCTATCCCACACAGGTCTCGTCCATGCACTCCTTAGTTCGCCAATTTCGAATTTGGCTATTACATCATTATCTTTGCTGAAAGCGATATTCTTTCCAACTTCCCCAATTCTGGTTGCATAATCGAATCTTCTTGCAAAATCATTCTCCTTACCGTTTGCAACCTGCACGATCCATCTTCCATTTGATTCACTGAAAAGCTCTACATCGGCTCTCATATCTTCACCAAGTCCGATGTTGGCACCTACGCCACTCATACACATTTCTATTACAGCTACAGCAATTCCTCCAGTGGAGATGTCATGGCAAGCCACAACCTCCCTTTGCTCTATCGCCTGAATCAATTGTTCCATCCGTGGGATGAACGAATCAAAATCGGTTTTGGGTAAGTTGGGACAATCCTTGCCAATACTTCGGTAATACAAACTTGCTCCCATCTCATCTTTGGTTTTTCCAATTAACCAGATAGAACCGTCTCTTTTCATGTCGCTTGTAGTACAGTTCCGAATGTCCTCTACCAGTCCAACTCCCATCAATACTGGTGTTGGAGGTATTGCCCCATCTGAGGTTTCATTGTACAGGCTAACGTTTCCGGATACATAAGGCACATCAACAGCCATCGCCGCATCTTTTAGTGCTTCACAACTCGCTCGGAATTGACCCATGATGTCTGGCTTGCGCGGATTACCAAAACATAGACAATCTGCCAGAGAATCGATTCTAGCTCCTACTGCGGCCAGATTTCTACAGACCTCTTCTACAGCACTCATGGTTCCATGGTATGGATTCGCCTCCATCAGATAGGGATTCACGTCTGTAGTCAGAGCCAATCCTTTCCAGGAGTCATCTACAGGCTTCAAAACCGATGAATCTCCCGGTACATCTTTTCCAATTGGCCCCTGTATTGGTTTCAGGGCGGTTTTTCCCCTTACTTCATGATCGTACTGCCGGATTACCCAATCCTTGGATGCTACCTCAGGCTGGCTAACCAGATCCAGAATTGTATTTCCTAAATCGGCAGGATATTCTGGTAGCGGTGCAGCAGGTCCGGTATCGTAATTCGGTAAGTTGTATGGTCTATTGTAAACAGGCCCCCCTGTCGTGAATTCCAAATCCAAGTTTAATATTTCCACGCCATTGAATCTAACAATATTTCTTTTTTCAGTTATGACCTTGCCTATTGGTACAGCCTCTACATCCCAGGCTTTAGATCTTGCTAGAACTCGGTCCACGTCTTCAGGCTTTACAGTGAACATCATCCTTTCCTGTGATTCGGACACCCAGATCTCCCAAGGAGCCATATTCTCGACCTTAAGTGGAACTTTCTCTAGGTTCACCCTCGCTCCAAAACCGCCATCCAATGCCAATTCACCAACAACACAAGACAGTCCCCCTCCTCCCAGGTCCTTCATTCCAGTCAAGAGTCGCATTTCGTTTAATTCTAAACACAGATGCATCAATGGTTCCTTGGTGATGGGATCTCCTAGTTGTACAGCTCCGATGTCATCGATGGACCCGGCATCCAGATCACGAGATGCAAACGTCACACCATGGATTCCGTCACGGCCTGTTTGGCCTCCAGCTAGAATATAGACATCCCCCACAGCACCGGCACGGCTGTGGATCATCAGGTCCTTACGTACCATCCCTACACAACCTACGGTCACGAGAGGATTGCCAGTGTATTGAGGATGAAAAGAAACTTGTCCAGCAATGGTAGGTATACCTACACGATTACTATAGTCACGAATTCCAGCGACAACCCCTCCCATCAAATATCTAGGATGCTTAACACCATCAGCTAATTTTTCCCTAGGCAAGTCCAGATCGCCGAAAAATAGAGCGTCCACTAGAGCAATAGGTTGGGCTCCCATGCAGACTACGTCCCTTAGTATGCCCCCGATACCAGTCGCAGATCCACCATAGGGATCCAGTGCAGAAGGATGATTGTGGGATTCGAGCCCTACTGCATAGTAATGCTCATTATCGAATTCCATGATTCCTGCATCTTCTCGAGCGATTACCTTCTTGCTGGATTCGAGTCCGAAAACAGTCTCCTCCAATATGGACTTCGAAGATTTGTAACAACAATGTTCTGACCATGCCTGATCTATGGCCTGAAGTTCAACGTCCGTGGGTTTCCGGTTTTCCTCTAAAAAGTGTTTTCTCACCTTTTCAATCTCGTCAGGCAATAACCCCAGACCTAGATTTTCTACAACCTTGGTCAGATCACCTTCCAAATCGACATAGTATACTTTTTCAGTTCCAGTTACCAGTTCTAGCATTAGTCTATCACCGATATCGTGTATTCATGCACTACAGGGTTTGCCAATAACCGTTGACACATCTTTTCAGCCTGAGCCAGAGCCTCTTCTGAATTACCATCGATTACCACACGATAGCATTTGGCGGATTTCACGGCATCGATATTCTCGAATCCTAGAAGTCCCAAGGCCTTTTGGACATTAGCACCTTCAGGGTCTGCCATTCCAGATTTTAGACCGACTCTGATTTCTATTTCCGTAGCCATAAAACTCAATCTTTACAGATTAAGGGCAGGATAAAAATTGAACGGTCATTCTTTATCATAAATCGGTCTTTCGTTGACTCTATCATAAGGAATTATATTCTGCCATTCCGAAGCATCAGATCTGGCAACAAGGGCATGCACTTCCTCCTTGTCACTGACATTGAAAACTTCATGGGGCAATCCAGGTTCAATGTAAAACATATCTCCTGCTTGATGTACGACTGACTTCTTGCAACCATCTCCATATTCATGCCGTACAGAGCCTTTCAGTAGATAGATCATAACATCAAAGTCTACATGGATATGGGCCTTGGCCACCCCTCCAGGAGGTATGTAGGCCCTGTTCAGGGATAACTTTGTCGCTGGAGTGTTTTTCTCGGACAATCCAGCACCGTACTCTATGTTGTTCCAGGACCTTATCTTGTCGATTTGCCGAACACTGTAGATTCCATCTCCCCCATCTACATAATCACTCAGATTGATTTCTTTTTCATCCAGATTCAGCTTCTTGTCCACGTCAAACCAAAATGGCTGCTGTATTTATGCTTAGAGCAAAATATTGAATTCTTCAAGTAACAAGACCAAGATCAACGTATGGAAACCAGATGCAATATCATCCAGCATAATACCATGACCACCAGCTATTCCTTCCAGATCCTTGGCAGGCCATATTTTTATCACATCAAATCCACGGGATGCGATAAAAGTCAGAATCCACAGGTTTGAATCAAGGCTTATGGACAGGATCATGAGAAAACCTAGAGTAATGAAAGCTCCAATCACTTCGTCCAGCACAAAGATACTCGGATCCTTTCCGAATTTCTCTTCACACCAAGGTGCGACTTGTAACCCCACATAGTAGAAGCCTCCGGCAAGTCCCAGTAACAGAAACCCAGCAATATCATTAAGATAGATTGAAATTGAGTAAGCCAGACCAAATGCACCTAATGAACCAAAGGTTCCAGGCGCTACAGGTGCCCTTCCCAAAAAAAAGAAGGAGACGATTCCTTCTTTCAGTAAATCTTTGGAATCATTCATCTTTCGCCTCGGTCCAGAAATGATACATTCTTTGTAGAACAGTTATATTTCCAAATATAGCCAAGAATGCGACAACCCATGTAATTATGGTCTCGACATCTCCCAACATTTCACCAATCAGCAATCCCATTCCCAATAGGAACCATCTTTCAGGTCTTTCAATAATACCTATACTCTCCTGTGAGACTCCCAATCTTTCAGCAGCAGCCCTGCTGTATGATGTCTGAAAGGCTCCAGCCAAGGCAGCTATGGCCCACATCTCTCCGGAAATGAAATCCAGTCCTTGGATCGGATTCATCCATCCTCCCAGAATCAAGGTCCCAAATGCTATACAGTCAGCATATCGGTCAATTACGGCATCAAGATATCCTCCCTTTATGGAAGAGGTTCCTGTTGAGCGGGCGACCAGTCCATCAGCACCATCGAACAGGGTGGCAATGAGGCCAACCAAGAAAGCATAGTAGATGTCTTTGTTGTATAGAAACCATGCTCCATAGAAGGTAAGGGCAAGGCCTGCAATCGTGATGTGATTTGGCCTAATACCCAATTTTCCTATACCTTTACCTAGTGGTTCTAGCGCTCTCCCAGCACTTTCTTTGAGTGTTTTACTAAGCATAAATCTAAAAGTATACGGGAGTGGTTCTTTTAGTCCCTTGCGCAATGAGCCCATTGCCAATGGACCGCGACTTATTGAAACAGCAACTTGAATATACGCTAGACAAGACTAACTTTGATGATCAGGGAGAATTGTATCGCGGTAAAGTACGTGATAATTACATCAACGATGACACCATCACTATGGTAACTACTGATCGTATATCGGCCTTTGACAGAGTATTGGGAACCGTTCCTTTCAAGGGTCAGTCACTAGTTGAATTAGCAGATTGGTGGTTTGGCGAAACTGCAGACATCGTTGCTAATCATGTGATTAGGCGTCCTCATCCAAATGTATGGAAGGTTAGACGCTGCCAACCAATCCAAGTTGAAATGGTGGTCAGAGGATACTTGACGGGCGTTACATCGACCTCGGCCTGGACGGCATACAAACGAGGCGACCGAGAATTCTGTGGTAATGAAATGCCAGATGGAATGCGAAAGAATGAGAAGTTTCCCGAACCTATCCTTACACCATCCACGAAGGCTGCACAGGGAGATCATGATGAATCGGTTCCCCCTTCTGAATTGTACAAAAGAAAGATTCTGGAACCGGGATTGTACAAGGAGCTGGCACGCATATCTATGCGATTATACGAGAGAGGTGTTTCTCGTGCGGCAGATCATGGCCTTATTTTTGTCGATACCAAATATGAATTCGGGATTTCCAATGGAAAGATAATGCTCATGGATGAGGTCAATACTCCAGATTCCAGTAGATACTGGATGGCAGATAATTACGAAGCCCGATTCGAGAAAGAAGAAGAGCCCCGAAAATTGGACAAGGAATATGTTAGGACCTGGTTGGCCGATCAGGGATTCACAGGGGATGGCAAGCCACCCAAGCTTACAGATGAGCTCAGGATCGAGGCAGCGGCAAGATATATGGAAGTTGTTGAGAATTTCACTGGCGAACCAATGCAGCTTGAGGTAGGCCCAGTTGATAAATCCATATACTCCATTCTCAATCCTTTTGCGTATTAGGGTCAATCGTCAGCTTTATATTTGAACCTTAAACATGGATATCGTCTCAATATGATTGAGACACCCGAGAATAAAGTAGATGAGCCAGAAAAAGAATAGAGGTCAGAAAAAGCCCAAGTCAGAGATTAGGTTGGCCGAGGAACGTTTCCAGAACTGTATCGAGAAAAGGAATGCCTTCAATGAGGAGTCCCGAACGATAAGGGATGAAAGGGATTCATTGCATAATCAACGTAGCAAGGTTATGAAGGAAGTATTGAATTATCGTAAGAAGATGGAAGTTAACAAGAAAACCAAGGAAAAGCACATGAAATCTCGTGATGCTGCTATGGCCAAGGTACAAGAATTCAACGAGTTGAAACAACAAAAGAGGAAAGGGAGGAAAGGCGCTAAATTGATTAAGGATTCAGTTCAGGCCATAATCAGTGAGATAATAGCCGCTGAGAACCGGTTGGAGACGACTGAGATGACCATAGCCAAGGAGCGTGAGGTTCTGGAGAAATTATCGATACTTCGCAGGAGTCTGACAGACCAGCAGAAAACTCTTACAACTCATGAACATCTGTATTCTGAGGTAAAAGAATTAGACGTAGAGATTGGTTCTGAGATCAGCAAGTCAAATGAGGAACATGACGCTGTGGTCAATCTGGCACGATTGAATAAGGAATTGTACAAGAAGAACAAGGAATTGATGAAAGAGGCAACCCATTTGTCGATTGAAGCCAATAAGAAACATGAGGAATTCATTGTTATCAGGAAAAGGGCTGACGGACAGCACGCCAAAGCCATGGAAATGCTCGAGACTCTGCGTACTCACCGAAAGACGGAACAGGAAGAGCGCCAAGCAAGGTGGCGTGTTGTCAAGGATCATCACAAGAACATCAAGAAGGAATTGTACGATCCTGACAAGTTGGAATCAGTAGCCGATGATGCTCTTCAAGAGCTGTTGTCAGGCGGTAAAATAAACCTTTAATGGATTCAATCATACTGGCTGGCGGTTTCGCCAAACGGATGCTACCTCTGACCAAGAATATACCTAAACAGCTACTGGATGTTGGAGGTAAACCCATGCTTCAGCATGTTATAGGATCTCTAGAGAACGTTGCTCCGGATAGAATAATCATATCCGTGAACAGTCTTTTTGCTTCTCAATTCCAGAATTTTATAGACGATTATAAGGGAACTATGAACCTGCAATTATACATTGAGCCCAGTCTAAGTGAAGAGGAGAAATTAGGTGCACTAGGGGCCCTTCATTTGTTATTCAAGGAATTGGAAATCGAAGGTCCAGTTTTTATTGCTGGAGGAGATAACCTATCTGATTTCGATCTAAATCGCATGGTGACCATGGCCCAGAATACGGGTCGGGACGTCATTGGGCTGTATGATGTAGAAGATATTGAACTAGCTAAACTGTATGGAATAGCTCAGCAGGATGGCGATCGTATCTCTGATTTTGTGGAAAAACCGCTTGCACCTTCATCAACACTGGCTGCGACTGCGTACTGGTTATTGTCAAAGTCCGGTATTTCACATTTCCGGGATTATATGGGGTCAGGAGGAGACAGGGATGCCATGGGCAATTTCTTGGCATGGAACGTAAGAAGGAATGACGTCCGTTCGGTTGTCTTCCGTGGAACCTGGTATGACGTCGGTGGTCTGGAGTCGTACAATGAGGCTCAGACATGGCTTTCAGATTAACTGAGGGTTTTTTTTAGAACTGTTTTGTTCCAACTATAATGGCAACTGACTTATCGCTGCTGGCAGAGGTATTTGTCATCAGTTCGTTGTTTCTTCTTACAACTGGATACTTCCTGTCCGGCCGGGATCATATTTACCTAGGCAAACGCTTTTCATCGAATATCGGTCACAATCTCAATATCGTTGGTTGGCTTTGTCTTGGATTCTTCTGGTGGCTTCAGGTCGAACACTATATTGTTATCAAGGATCCGATCAATGCCTTGTTTTGTGCAGCCGCGGTACCTTTCTTTGGCTACTTGGCCTACCATGAATACCAGAGCATTCTCTGGAATGCAAAGTATGAGCCTCTGCGATGGTTAGCAGCGATGACGGTGATTGCAGGAGGAATCTATTTCTTTGTTGAACGTGTTCCATTACTCTCAGGCTGGTTGATTCATCTTGTAGCTGAACAGTCAATCTGGATTCTCAATGTACTTGACCTAGAAACGACATTAGGAGCACTTGATTATGGTGAGGGCTCACGTTGGTATCGACCTGCATCAGAACATCAGGAGGTCAGAGTATCAGTAGAAGGTGAGAGTTGGCAGCATCTAGACTCACCTACAATCAATATCGTATTGGCCTGCACTGCACTCCAGAGTATGATAATCTTTGTCGGTGGAGTCATTTGTACCAAGGCACCCTATGACCGCCGTTTCTACGCGTTTTTGGCCACGGTACCTCCAATCTACATCCTCAATTTAATCAGAAATGCAGGCGTTATCTGGTTGACGTACGAGCATGTCTGGGGGGATGACACTTTCTTCTGGGCCCATGCGGTCGTAGGAAAAATAGGAAGTCTGATTGCCCTTATTTTTCTGGCTATAGCTGTATTCCATTTCTTGCCGGAGATGCAAGATTCAATTTTAGGCGTTATAGATCTTCCTTTACGTGAAGCACCTGAAGATGCAAAGAATCTACCATTTGCTAAAGGCATGCCTATGATGGTGATTTACATTACCGTTCTGGGACTTATTCTGTTCCCGTTTGGTGCCTCAGCTAGTTCTATCCGTGAGCAGGGTTTTGATTCTGGAATGCCACTGGAGGAGTTGTACATGGCTTCCTTGATTCTGATGGGATTGTCAATTTTACTGCTTTTCTTCTACCGAGACCCGTATCGTGAAATCCAAGACGGAATAGTCAGTCCTGCAGATGGCCTTGTCCAGAAGGTCGATAAACATAGCGGAATGATATACATTTCAATTTTCATGGGGCCTCAGAATGTACATGTCAATCGCTCACCAATCGATGGTGTGGTCCTGTCCCAGAAACACAGGGATGGTGGCAATCTACCAGCCTTCTCAAAAGATTCAGATCAGAATGAGAGATTGGTTACTAAATTAGAAACCGATCTAGGTATCTTCAAAGTTACCCAGATTGCAGGTTTTCTGGTGCGCCGTATAGTGAGTTATGTAGAACCCAAATCCAGAGTATCTAAGGGAGAAAGAATAGGGTTGATTCACTTTGGTTCCCGCGTTGATCTGAGATTTGAGGCTGCGGGAATAGATATTATGGTGAGTGAAGGCAATCGTGTTCTAGCAGGTCAGACACTGGCTATCTTCACACCTCTTTCATCACTATCTGTTGCCGAAAAAATAATAGAGGGACCCAAACGTTTATTGTCGAAGATACAGGCTACTGCCGAAGGAGATTGAATTGTCCCTCAAGAAATTTTTCAGACCCTTGACCCTCCTTTCCTATGCAGATATGGCTACCCTCACAAGCGCATTCTTGGGTTTCTTGGCTATCACATACATAATCGATGGGTCTGAGGCCAGCTTCATAGTAGCTATGATACTTCTTCCAATTTGTGCTATTATTGATGGTATGGATGGAGCTCTGGCTCGCCGGTTTGGAACTAAACACGACTATGGTAAATATCTTGACTCAATCTCAGATTCTATCTGCTTTGGTATGGCTCCCTCGATCCTGGTTTATTCACTGTATTATGATCTTGAGAGAGGCCCCGCTCTGGATTTCATTAACGATGATCTGGAATTCGCCTTTCGTTATAATATAGAAAATCTGGTCGCGATCACGGCCGCCATAATGATTGCCTTACTGAGTATTCTGAGGCTTGCCAGATTTACTAGAGGCACACAAGGGGAGAATACCTACTTCTCCGGTTTGCCGGCACCTGGCCTGACCATGTTCATAATGGTCATATCGATCAAGTATTCTATAGTCAATGATTATGATTCGGTGCTTATTCCTTTTATCATCGGACTGGTATCTCTTCTTACAGTCACAACAATATCCTATGCTAAGGCACGCGCTCGTTTCAGGAACCCGATATTGTTTGGAATATTGGTTTTGATTCTGACAATTGTTCTTCGCTACTTCGAGAACTCCATGTGGGAAACGCTATGGTACGCTGCTTTTGGATTATATATGGCCTATTTCGCCTTGATTCCAGCCATGATCTGGGCTGGCTACTTCGAAGAATAATTATATTCTTCTTCGGTAGACAATCGTAGCCAGTATCAGAATAACGGATAGGAAAGAAGGTCCGGGCAATAACGAATCGTCTTCACTCTCAGTTTCTCCCTGAGGTTCATCACCTTCAACAATGACAGTTATGGTCACTTGGTTAAGCGTTTCGAACACATAAGTTCCGGAATCAGCCTCAGTGGCTAACATCAATTTCAGGGTGAAGGTGTAGCTTCCAGGCAGGACCTCTCTGGCGATTACTGCCAAAGCACCCCAATCCATAGTTTCACCAGCGTCGATATCTAGAGGATAGGTGGTTGTATCTGCTGGAGATACGGCAACCCTCCATTCCTTGCTGTTCTCGTCAAAGTACAAGTCACTTCCGGTAGAGCCATCAGGCATCATCAATTCGAATGCTATTTCTGCGTCCACCTCGCCTCTATTCTCAATCAGGAAACCAACAGATGCGGTCTGAATCTGGGATGCCTCTATAGTAACCTCAAATTCACCGGAGGTCAGACAGAATCCACTCATGTCTGTAAGACACATTACAATGTCCACAGTTTCATCGATTGGAGCCTGTACTACTACATTTGAAACTGATAAAGCTAATTCTTGATTCCCACTCATTACTAGAACTTCTAGTCTGTAAGTAGCTTCAGTGGTTCCTTCTGGTATAGCTACGGTAACAATGAATGTGGTACCTCCTCCAGCTTCCAATACAGCCTCTGAAATGGATGAAGTGGCCCATTCAGCCACTGATCCACCAATTATGATGTCTAGCGTCTGCTCACTATTACCATCGCTTACTAGGGTATATTCAAAAGTATCAGATGCACTAGGTGCAATGGTCTTCAGACCGACACTATCTCTTCGGAGCGTGGCCCCTGTTTTCAGTTCTTCGACTACAACTTTGATTACCTTGTCATCTTGCGCATCCTGATCGCCTCTGGAAGTAGCCCAGATCTCGACATATGCGTTTCCATCATCAGCATCAATTGGTATGCTGATAGTGCCAGACGTTGTGACCTGACCTCCAGCCCCAACGGAGATCCCATTATCATGGAAGGTTACCCACGAGCTCTCGTCACCTCTTGATTCTAGATCGAATATATCATCATCATCACCGGTATTGTGAATAGTCACGGTGAATTCAAAATCTTCTCCCGCAATTGAGTCTACAGTGGTCGGGTCCAGTTCAATCTCAACATTGTAATTTACGGGATTATCCGTAACAGTTACAATCAATTCGAGAATTTCGGTAACATCTCCTGCAGTGACATGAATCTCCAGATCATAGTCCCCGTCTTCAGTATCCTCAGGTATGGTCAACTGTAATTCCACATCGCGGCTTTCATCACTGTAGAGCTCCATCTGATTTGCCATCATTCCCCAGGTTGATGCGCTACCTGTCATCTCAATCTCAAGTTCATCAGTTCCCGTCGCTCCATTCCTGATGACTATGTCAAATGTGACCTTTTCGCCGGCACTGCCCTGCTTGTTCTGGTTGAAGGTAGAGATATCAGGTACGTGCACCATCTTGACCTCAAAGTCAACCTCTTTCTGGTCGTTACGACTGTTTTCATCATCCTTCAATGTTTCAACTATGACTGTGAACTGACCAGGATTTTCACTTTCCCATTCCCAGTCCAGAGTTTCCTCCTCACCGGAGGCCAATGGACCGGCTGTTCTGGTCTCGGACCACAATTCATCACCATTTGCATCAATGACACTGGCCTCAACGTTGAATGCCGCCTGGTTCTCTGATCCAAAATTCTTGATTATGCTTGAAAAGGTAATTGTCGAATTCTCTTCCGTTGTACTTTCAATCTCAATGAGCTTGACACCGACATCATCAGCAGCTGAGGCTGCACGTAACCAATCAAGTCCACGACCGATCAGATCCTCGCGATCGTCGGAATTGTTAAGAAATGCAAAGGTGAAAGGAGATACAATTACCCTATAGTCGCCCTCATAGTACAGCGACAGGTTGAATGTTTGTGGTGCACTATCCCAGTTCCCAATCCCCGATTCCATGTCATCCGAGAATATTGAGCCTGTGTTATCTCTGAGCTGTACATCATCAAAGTACCATCCTTCATAGGTGTCAACAACGCTATCCGAACCAAAGCGGAATCTGAATCTTACATCCTCTCCTGAGAAATTGGATAAATCAAAGCTTGCCTGTACCCATCCACCAGAGTTCCCGTAGTATCCCGGTTCAGAGTCAAGTCCTACGACCGAATCGGTAGGATATCCGCCATTGGGATAGATTATCTCCCAGTTCTCACCATCATCGGTGGAGATTTGGACATTTCCACCATCATAGGCATAGGTTGAACTTTCAGTGTCATAGTAGTGCTGGAAGCTCAGATTACCGCCACCCAGGACCTCATCTATATGGTATGATTCGGCAGTGTAGATTGAATAGTCCCATCCGCTTCGATACTCTCCATTGCTTTTGGATTCATCACCGATCCACATCGAGTGGGTGGGACTGTAGGCCTCACGATTTTCGTCCTCGTCTGTATCTACTATGTGCCACCAATTACTCTTGCCCGTGTAGAAAGCTCCCACAGCTTCATCTCGGGGTCTGATCCAGTCAGCATAATCAGAGGGTAGGATGCTACGGTCTCCAGTTCCATATTCCGCGTCTCCGAATATTTCGTCGTCGCCAACTCCAAGCAGAGGGTCAGGAGTCCCTGAGCTGTGACTTATGTATTCTACCTTCAGATAGTCATATTCGAAGCTTCCAGCCTCCCTTACTCCTGTAGAGCTATTGAGTGCAGTCATGAAATTCTGGCCCATGATCCACATGTTGCCACCAGCATCCAGATAGTCACTGACACAGTTCTTCCAGTTGGTCAGGTTCCTTTGATTATGATCACCCTGAATCCAGATTACGGCATCATACTCTGCCATTAGATTGATGGTTGGATAGGGATGTAGCTCACCATAACCAACATCCTTGTCGTAAGGAATGGTATAAACATCATAACCCATGCTTTCTCCATCATTGAAATATTGCTGTAGGGTTTGTTTCATCCGACTATCAATCTTGTCAATATCATAGTAATTATTGTATCCATTATTCTTTCCGAAATTTGCGTCAATCAGCAACACCTTGTCTCCTCCACTTTGTTCATAATAGAAAGGAGTGGCAGTGACGTCCTGACTATCCTCAGTCTCAGGATCATCCTGACTGGTCACTGTAACTGTGAATCCATGTTCATCACCTATGGGTGCCAGAGTCGGAGCTATGACGACCACTGTGAAATTCTGGCTAGAACCTGAGGTTAGATACATCGTGGTAAGATGGGATATGATTCTCCATTCATCTACTTCACCATAATCAACAGTCACATCATAGTATCCACTCTTTTCACCTGTGTTAGTGGCTGTAAAGTTGAAGAAAACAGATTCCCCTGAAAGAACATCCTTGGCCTGTTCCTGGACCGCCAATGCGATTTGGTATCCACTTTCAGCAATGTCTATTGTTTTCTCTTTAGGATTGTTTCCAGCCCTTCCATCTCCCTCCAACAGGGTTTCGACTCTTATGGTGTAGGTACCTTCAGCACCTCCTTCCCAAGTCCAATCCAGAGTCACATTATCCTTGGAATCAAGACTTTCTATTATCTGCGTTTCACTATAGACCACAGTGCCGTCATCCCGGGTCACATTAGCTCTGACATCAAATTCATCATTCTGGTCCTCTGTACCAAAGTTGTAAATGTCTGAATAGAAGGTGACCTCTCTTCCTGGTTTGGCTGTGTCAGGTGCATCCAGACTCTTTGTTCCTACATCATCGGGTATTGCTGGCAGGCTGTAAAGTGTCAGATCATCCACATACAGGCCGTCATACTGGGTGAAAGTGTCCGATTCAAATCGGAATCTAAAGGATGCCTCATCTCCCTCGTATTCACTAACATCGGCTTCGATGTACAACCATCCATTCTCATCCGCGTCATCGTAATCTTGGGAGTAGTCCCCATCATCATCAGGGAATGTCATCACAGGCGTCCACTCACCAGATATGTTTATTTCCAGAATGGCTGCATCATTGGGACCATCAATCCCGAACCAGACCATAGCCGCCACATATTTCTCGGAACCATCCCCCAAATCTATACTGGGTGTTTCTAAAGAATCATTCAATGAGGCACTGTAAGTGCCAGTTCCGGTATTACCGAGATACCAGGCATAGTCTCCTGAATAGGTTTTTCCGTACTCTTCATCTTTACTATAGTAGTTCCATTCACTGAGTACCGTATCAGCTTCCCAGCCCCCATCTCCATCCTCAAAATCATCCTCGTAGGTCGTGGAAGCTCCATTATTGACCTCAAAATCATCAATGTACCATCCCTCATATGTATTCACTGAAGAATCAGTTCCGAAACGGAATCTGAATTTAACATCCTGATTGGAATAGTCAGATAGGCCGAAGGTGGCAATTTCCCAGTCAGTTTCATCACCATCTCCAGATGTTGCAGTGTATCCAGGTTCATTATCCAGACCAACGATAGCATCATCAGGATATCCGCCCTCTGGTTCAATCACAGTCCAACTTTCGCCCCCGTCAGTTGAAATCTGGACATTCCCTCCATCCCAGCTGTTTTCGACACTATACCAGAGATTAACAGACATCGTAGGGTTTGTACTGAGAGAGATATTCTGGGCAGTGTACAAGGAGAAGTCCCAGTTGTTATCATATTCACCATCTCCCTTTGATTCATCTCCAACCCACATTGCATGAGTTGGACTAGCTGCTTCACGGTTCTCATCAGTGTCCGTGTCTATCAGATGCCATGGATTACTCAATGATTTGTAGTCGGTCCAACCATTTCTGCCACTTTCCATATCATCTGAGAATTCGATATCGACACTTCTCATCATTGCAGAACTAACGTCATTCTCGGGTACTTCATCATCATCATCCAGTACCTTGGCCTCAAACCAGAATGTTCCATATTCCTCAGTTTCCCATTCCCAATCTAAAGTATCGGTTTCACCCGGACTGAGTTCAACCTCCTGAGTTCCTCCGTTGTAGACGACCCCTCCTGCACCATCATAGACTTTTCCACTGATATTAGGAGTCATGGACATGTCACCGATGTTTGTTACAATCACCGACATTTCCCTTTCCGTGTCCTTTTCCGCTATCATCGGGTCGACGCGGGCTTCCGAGACTGCAATATCATAAGTTACATAGGTGTTGATCTCAACTTTCCTGAAATTGTTATCCTCTTTCTCATCATCCGAGATAGATGCCTCAGCACTTATCTCATATTCATAATCCTTATCATCTGGTGTGTCCCATTCGAATTCCACAAAGACACCCTCTCCAGCGTTAATCGATACAGTCTCCTCCTCCGAGAATCGGTAAGTGTTATTTAGACATCGAATATCGATTGAGACCTCAACGCTGGTTTGATTCGCAGTCCCACGATTACGCACTGTAACATTGACGAGGTTCTCAACTCCAGGTTCAACGGTTTCCTTGTTCTTGGGAGTGTTGAATCGACTTAGACTTACATCATTCTCAAGCTGCACAGCAAGGTACTCGACTAGATTCTCCATGAATTCGTCCCTATCTGCCGTATCAGTTATTGAGCTAAAATCAAAGGTCATGAAGATCAATTTGTAATCCTCCTCAGTTCTTATGGTGGATATATTGTAATCACCGTTTGAACTCAGGACTTTCTCAAATCCGTCACGTGGGTCAATATCGTCTGCAAAATCAGAGCTTATTGCATCAGCATCATAGGCAATTCCATCAGAGATGGGGTCACCTTCAACACCGTAAGCCACAGGCGGTGTTTGTCGATCATGATCGACATAGGAGATTCCAAAATAATCGTATTCAAAATCACCTTCATAGCGCGCTCCATCCACGTAATCAAAGTCGTACAAGATATCGTGACCTATGACCCACATACTTCCACCATCATTGAGATAATCAGCAACATTTGTTTTGTCATTATCAGTAAAGGTAACGTCAGTGTCACCGCTTGCATAGTCGGAACCACAAGCCCAGATAATCATCGTATATTCGCTTAGAGTATCGATGTCAGGTCCATCTTCACTGCTTCCAACCCTGATGGTATCATATCCTATGCTGATATTTTCCAGGGCATTGGTATAGTATGGGTCTGTCTGAAGACTAGACCCTCCATTATTCTCACTGTCGTCATCATCAACGAACAGGATTGGTGGGTAATTGACATCAATGTCTTTTTCTTCTTCGTTATTATCCTCGTCAGATTCCTCGATCGCG
>CAUYZR010000025.1:0-16745 GCA_963577905.1 Candidatus Thalassarchaeaceae archaeon | reverse complement strand
AGTCTGGGTGATGACCTTGACGTTGATTTTAGTTCATCCAGTGCCCCCTCAAAAATAATACTTGCAATTGACTCCGGTAACACTTCTGACGTCAAAACTGAATGGACTCATGGGATCATGTTGAAGCAAACCAATGCTGGTGATTCTCTCAGATTGTATCTTGAAGGAACTGTAACATCTGCAAAACTCAAAACGGAATTTGGGGAACCCGATAAGATAGATCTGGAACTAAGCGACTGGTCCCCTGAAACTCCATGGATCTCACTCAACTTGGATCGTGGAGAAAATGAAACGGGAATAGAATTATTCTTGGATGAGGTCGGCATGAACAATAACATTGATGCCTTCTTCCAGACTGGTAAAAGCGAGACCAGAGAACTAGACGCCATATTTGATATACATCAGACTGGGGGCATAGGTAGATCTTATCTGAGAACTCATAACCAGACCCGCCCGTCCATGAACGAAGTGTACTTCTCGAAAGTTCCAAAAGACCTTCGTTCTGACATAATTATCGGCAAGGAGATAGACATTATCTATAATGCAGATAGTCAAATAGATTATATCTGGGTCAAGACCGCAAACCGGGATTATGGAAAGTGGCGGTCAGCCCAAGCCATTGTGCACGATGTTCCAGAAAGCTTTCACATGGGAATAAATCCCAATTATGAATTTGATATGGACCGGGCATTTATATTTCAAGGATTTCCCGACGTATTTGTTACAACCAGTTCGCCTCAAATTGACATTCTATTGAAGGTTGATGAGGGATACACGGGAGGGCATTCAGGAACACTGATAGATGTCACAAATGTCGGTGACAACACGACTATGAGGTTAGAAGGAATCAATTACATCATTGATTCTCCAGAGGGAATCGAAAAGGCATACATGCAGGTTACAAATTCTCCTGCAACACCAGAATTTTATCTGGATTACATGGTAATCTATGCAAATGATGTTAACCATGTCGAGATTAGGCCAAATCAGATTTTTGGACTTTATCCTGTATTTGAACTAGCGAACGCCGATGGGGGAGAATTATCATTCGCAATAGGAGGAGAACTCAAATTGGGTCCCATCAAGCTGAAGACTTCAGTAGTTCTGATGGATCTGCGTGTCAAGAGCGTGAGTGGACATCACATCCTACCTACTTGGTTAGGTGTGCAAAAGAATGGAATGGATACTGAACTAGGTGAAAATGAGAAACATTATATTCTACCTGAACCGGGTACAAGCTTCATCGCATCCCTAGAGGCTACCATATTATGATTCTTGGGCCTCAACAACGGAAAATAATCATAAAATTCGGAGTCGGGATTATGGCTTTGTTACTGGTATTCGTTTGTTATTCCTATATCATACCTAGAACTGAGGTTGAAATTGATACCGTTTATCACAGTTCTTATTCGGGACTCTTTGTGCAGTCAAAGATAAGCAACACTGGTACGAAACAGATTAGTAATCTGAAAATAAAAAGTTCCGTATGGAACGGTACTGAGATGTTAGAAACCAATACACATTATCCGGGAGTTCTAAATGCTAAACAATCGGTTAAATTGCCACCCCTGATATTTGACGGGCCCCATTCTGATTCCTATGAATTATTGATAAATATAGAATTCATAATCAATGGGGAAAAGCAGACTTTAGCCTATAACTATGAAATAGCCGACTACGGAAATCTAGCTTGGCACGACCAGTACATGAGTTTCTGAGATAAAGAACAACTTTATTACTTGGCTACTGAATAATAGAAAACTCGGACTCAACCCATGCCTAAGCAAATTATTTCAGCTTCAGAAATGGAGCGTTATGGATATTGTCCTTTATCTTGGTACTTAGATTTGAGAGGTATTGATGCTGAAGGAGACGAGGTCAACACTGGAATTGAGAAACACAAGGTGATAGGGAATTCTCTAAAGAATTTACTGGTCGAAGAGGAAAAGTCCAGAGAAACATCGACTACCTTGATGACCATCGTAGGATTGATTATGACTGTAGTCACCATCGCTTTGATCATTCTATGGATCTCAACAGACGTCTTGAGGCAAAACATGGGTGTCATACTCTTGATAATTGGAATTGGATGGATGCTGATAGCTGCTTTTTTCCTTTACAAATTGCTACTGTCAACTGAAAAGATAGACCAATTACGTGATGATTATAACTTGGGTGAAGAAACCATTGAGACTCCTGATGGACTTACAGAAGAAACGCCAGTCCTAAAATCCAGAAAATACAATCTTGCTGGTAGACCGGATTATATGATAAAAGAAAATGAACGAAGAATTCCGGTTGAAGTCAAAACTGGAAGGCGACCAAAAGCTCCATTCTTCAGTCATGTATTGCAAATTGGTGCATATTGTCTTCTGAGTGAGGAAACTTTTCCAAGAAGTCCAAGTCATGGACAAATAAGATATGGTTTTGAAAGCGAACCCCATAATGTTGAATGGGAACCTAAACTAAAAACGCTAGTTCTTGAAAAGATAGAAGAGATGAATGACATTCTAGAGGGGCGGACAAAGGCTCATCGTAATCACAAACGAGTAGGAAAGTGCAATAATTGTTCTAGAAGAAAGGGATGTCCCGAAAGATTGAGGAATTGATTTGAGCTCTGGGACATATACTTATACATACGGGCTACTTGTAGCCGCCCTGTGATGATTCCAGTTAAGGTTGCTATTTCTGGCCAGCCTGGCACCGGTAAAACTAGGACGGTCTTAAGAATAGCCCAAATGATTGAAGATAAATTCCAAATAGGTGGATTCACCACCCATCCTATTGTGGAAGATGGTGTGCTAATAGGCTACAATCTGAAAGACTACGTAACTGGTGAAGAAGAGTTATCGGCATCAGTAAGGTGGGATGTAAAACCTAAAATCCCTGGCAGAACGCCTGAAGCAACACCTCTGGGCATAAGGCTTGATGCTGTCAATAGAATAGCAACTGCTTCCGTTGCCAAAGCAATTGAGGAAGCTGATCTGATTCTGGTTGATGAGGTCGGAAAATTGGTATCAGAATCAAAAGAATTCAGTGCTGTACTCAAAGAAGCACTGAAATGTGGTAAGCCGATGTTGATAACTATGCATAAAAGGTCTAGAAATCCTTTACTACAGTCAATACGTAAGAGAGATGATCTAAGAACCCTAGAAGTAACACCCATCAACTCAGCGATACTTCCCTCAAAAGCTGTCAACATCCTGAAGACCGGAATGGTGTGAAAGAATTTCAAGAAGGAAAGGCAATATTCAAAGCAAACCTCTCCGGTAAGGATAAAGGTCCTGGAAAGGCAAAGGGGGTATTCTATAACCCAGCCATGAGATTGAGCCGGGATTTGCATGTCGCATTTGCAAAACAATTCGACTTTAAGGGCATCATGCTGGATGGATTAGCTGCATCTGGAATAAGAGGAATGAGGTTGAATCTGGAAGCGGGAGTGAATGTTGAATTCTGTGACAGTTCCAGGATGGCAACGGAGGCAATAGCTGAGAACCTTAAGATAAATGGGATTAAGGGCAAAATATACAATGAACGCGTTGAAGACATGCTACAAGATAAAAAGTATGACTGGATCGACATTGACCCCTTCGGAACACCAGCTCCCTATCTGGAAGCGGCACTGAAAGGTTTGAACGATGGAGGAATACTAGGTGTTGCAGCTACAGATACGGCAGTATTGTGTGGGGCCAAACCCTCAATTTGCAAGAAGAGATATGGTGCAGTTTCGATGAGAAGAGTTGCTGCCAAGGAAGTAGGAGTGAGAATCCTGCTATCCCGAATTCACAACATCGCCTCGGGAATGGGCAAGGGAATCGAACCATTGCTATGTTATTCGGAGGGACACCATTTGCGAGTTTTCTTACGGATTGGAAAAAGAAAGGATATCTCCCTGAAATGGATCTCCAAGGACATGATAATCGTGGATAGAGAAGAGAAAGATGCTGGTGGACCTTTGTGGGTGAAGAAAATAATCAAAGCAGAGTTGATACCAGAATCCCAAGATGGAGTACTGGGAAGACTTCTAGAAACACTTAGGGAAGAAGCAAATGGACCCCCAGGATTGCATGACATAAACGATATCGCAAAAGCAGCGGGAATAGGACAAACACCACAAAGAATCAAAATTGTGGAAAGTATACGGAAATTGGGATCTTTTGCCAGTTCCAGTGTCTTCTCTCCACTTGGCATAAAAACAGATGCTCCCGAGGATATACGGAATCTGGCAGTGAGACTCGCCCAATCTTTATAATGCCCCTTTGAGTCCGCGCAACCCCATGGAAGTTAGCGTAGTTGACAAGTCAAAGAATGAGCTGGAAATTGAGATTCGAGGTGCCAACGAGACACTGTTGGGACCGTTGATGAATCATACCTTGGCCAATCCGGATGTTGATTATTCTTCCTATTACATGGGTCATATTGTTCTGGACCATCCCAGATTCTACGTAAGAACCAAGAAGGGAACGCCTAAGAAAGCAATCAAAAAGGCCGTAGAGACCATTATCGCTGACATAAAGACCATTAGCGATAAAATAGCTTAGGAAAATGTCCTCACCGGCAAGACCGGAAGTTGGCAGGGAAGAATACCTTTCAAAATGTAAAGGCATTGGGGGAAAACTGCGTAAGATTCCTGAAGATTTCGAGGTCCTGGAATTTATTGAAACCAAGGCCAAACCTCACTGGACCTGGGCCCAGGAGAACAAGGATGGAAGGCATTGTATCGTTAAGATCACCTCAAAGAACTGGGATACGCACATGCTGGTCAAAGAATTGTCAAGACGATTAGGTATTGGACAAAGAGCCATCGGATTTGCGGGAACCAAGGACAAACGAGCCATCAGTACGCAATACTTCTCATTGATGTCATCAACTGAAAAAATAAAGAAACTTGAAATCAATAATATAGATCTGGAATTAATGCATCGAACAATCAAACCCATCCGATTAGGCAACCTGATTGGAAACCGATTCAAGATAAAAATCACTGGAACGGATGGAAACAAGAAGAAGATAAATGATATCCTCGGTCAGTTAAATGGGGGATTCCCCAATTATTTTGGAATCCAACGTTTTGGTGCAGTCAGACCCATTACCCATCTAGTAGGCAAAAAGATAGTCAGAGGTGATTACCAAGGAGCTGTCTGGGACTATCTAACCAAGGATGGCTCTGACACTATGGGATCAGAGGCCAGAGAATTCCTAAGGGAGAATAGAGATTGGAAGGCTGCACTGAAAAAGTTTCCCTATAATTTACTATTTGAAAGACAGATAATTGGGCATCTGAGCAGAAATCAGGATGATTACATTGGGGCTTTAGGGCAACTTCCCGAAAATCTGTCAAAAATGCTGGTTCATGGTTATCAGAGTCTTATCTTCAACAGGGTTCTGGAACAGAGGCTAAGAGAGGGCCTAAATATCCAAAAACCTCTGATTGGAGATAATGTGATCCCTGCCGATAATTATGGAGGGCCTGATCAAAGGAAAATAATCGAAGTAACTGAAAGAAATCAAGCCAAACTGGAGAAGAGATGTGGCGAGGGAAAAGCATGGATTGCCGGACTTTTACCAGGTGTCAGAAGCGAATACACCGGTGGCGTACAAGGTGCCATCGAAAAAGCTGTGATGGACGAGGAAAAGATAAGATTCAAGGACTTCATTATCGAGGATATGCCAGAGTTGACTTCCCTGGGGATGTATAGGCCCCTGCACCAGAATATCAATGAACTTGAATGGGAGTTTGATGAGAATAGAAATCCCATATTCAATTTCTGGCTATACAAGGGTACATATGCAACATCTTTTCTTAGAGAGATAATGAAATGTGAGGATATGAGGGCCTACTAATGACGCCTAAATGCATAATTTTCGATTGTGATGGGACACTAGTTGACAGCGAACATATAGCGAATCAGATAATCGCAGAGATGGCTGGTGAATTGGGCATCACAATGACTGGGAATGAAGCTACTGCGACCTTTGGAGGCAAGACTCTTGACACTGTTCTCTACAAGATGAGAGAGTTGTCAGGCAAAGAGGTTCCGGATGATTGGTTGCCAAGGCTGATCAAAAAGGTCAGCGATTCCTGGAAAACGGAATTGAATCCAGTCAATGGTGTAAGAGAGTTGCTTGAGAATCTGAATATCCCTATCTGTGTAGCTTCCAACGGTAAACCCATACACGTCAATCAATCACTCGAAATGACCGGACTACGTGACTTCTTTGATGGGAACATATTCAGTGCTTCCGACGTAGGTGTTCCGAAACCAGCTCCGGACCTGTTTCTATATGCCGCCAGAAAAATGGGTTTCAAGCCAGAACAATGTGTTGTTATTGAGGACAGTATCTCTGGCGTTATGGCTGCAAACCGTGCAAAAATCAAGGTCTATGGATTGGTAAAAATGTGTTCTGCTGAAGAACTCGAGAACGCCGGTGCAATACCATTTACAAACATGCGGGACCTACCCGTTCTATTGGGAATCTAAAATGAACTTAATGGACAAAATAGTGGCGGTAATGGTCGTAGGAGTCCTAATTGGAGTTGGAATAAACCAATACATGTACGATAAAGATCTAGATGGTGTATCGAATGACAAGGATGACTTCCCAAGTGATCCAGATGAATGGAAAGACACGGATAATGATGGCATCGGAAATAATCGTGACGAGGACGACGATGGGGATGGGTACAATGACACTGAGGATTTGTTTCCTGAAAATTCAAATGAATATGCTGATCGTGATCTGGATGGAATCGGCAATAATGAAGACTTGGATGATGATAATGATGGGTATGAGGATTCAGAAGATGTTGACCCGTTGAATGATATTGCTCTGAGGTTTGTATTTGAATGGGTTGAATTGACTGATAAGCAGAACAACAAGGCAAACGCCCCGTTGATATTCTATCTTTATCAGAATTCTGAGCAACTCCATCGTTTTGATAACAACAACAACCCCTGGTCTGTCCCGTGGCAGGAAAAATTTAACCTGAATGCGGATTTTGAATTGAATGTACCTGACAACCAGACCGAACATCAATTTACAGTGATAGCTATTTTTTACAAGTTCAGGAATCCTGAAGAGTTCGATATCAGTTCCTCCAACGATAGCTATCAGGCAACTATAACCTACAATGTGAGCAGCGATTCCTGGGAGCAAGGTAGAAATGGAACCCTAGATGGTGAAATTGATGGATTAAACGAAAATAATGACGCCAGATTATACGTTAGTATTGAAAGCTATAACTTTGGGTACTTGAAATCATATTCCTGGAGATTCAACACTATGGACTTTCAACTCACCCATAACTTTGATCCTGCAAGATATACCTTTTACTCAAATCAGCCACACACTGTCAAGGAATACGAGGATTATATCAACTTCGTGACCACGGATGAAGAAGCTATTAAGGAGGTCGGACTAAAACTGAGGGCTACGGCGGAAGAAAATGGATTTGACAACTTGACCGAAGTGAACTTCATCATGAGTTTCGTACAATCACTCAAATACGCTGAGGACAACTTGACTGCAGGATATGGTGATTATCCTCGATATCCAATCGAAACATTGGTTGATCAGTCGGGAGACTGCGAGGATAGCTCGGCTCTCTTGATCTCTCTGTTAGAACCGCTGGGATACGAAGCGGCTTTGATTCTCATACCTGACGCATGGGATGGTTACGGACATGCCGCAGTTGGAATCAATCTTACAGGAGCCTCAGGATTGCACTACGTTCTAAATGAAGGGGAAGAGGATGAGATAGGATACTACTACGCCGAGACAACTGCCCAAGGATGGAAGCTGGGGGAGATGCCTGATCTAGATTCAAATAAGGCATATGTATATGAGGCCTGAAATGGACACAACCAATGAGGAATTTCCTGTAAAAGTGGATGACCAAATATATGGTCCAATATCCATGGAAAGATTGGTTTCTGATATTGAAAGTGGAAAACTGACAAACGAGGCCAGATTCTGGGACGGGGAGGAATGGGTGCCAGTCTCTATTCTTTTAGAAAAAGAGGAACCAACTGCATGGGATAGTGATGAATGGGGTGAGGATATTGAATCGATGCCACAAGGTGGCCCCCCATTACCTACAACATCTGCATGGGAAGACGTGAACCGAAAGGGTAGATGGGTGATGATCTATGGCGAACATCTGGTCATAGAAGGGGGGAATTTGAACGCTAAGGATGTAGGTCGAATAATGGAGGGTGAGCCTCTAAGTGGAGGAATACCTATCCGAAAATTGGTCAATGTCAGTTTCAAGGATTCGAACATGGGAGTGGTGATAAAGGCCAGCAGTTTCCACAAAATGTATGAGATCTATTCACTAGAATGTTGTCTTTCCAAGGATGATAGTGCTAAATTCATGAATGAACTGAAACAGGCCAACGTAAGAATTGTCAGTATGTGAGAATTTGCAGGACTGGACTAGAAATGAGACTGTAATTTTTCCATTATCTGGGGTTTTGGCAATGCACCGACCAAACGATCTACCATTTGACCATTTTTGAAAATCATCATGGTTGGGATTGACATTATTCCATGTTGAGTTGCAGTATTTGGATTCTCATCAGTATTCATTTTGGCCACGACAAGATTTGAATTCTCGGCAGCTAATTCCTCAAGAACGGGAGCTAGGGCTCTACATGGCCCGCACCAGGGTGCCCAGAAATCAATCAATACCAGATCGTTACCTTCGACTGTGTCTTGGAAGTTGGCATCTGTTACTTGCACTGTACTCATTTTATTCACCTATAGACGGATATATGAAAAATCACATCCGTATATCATGCCGCAGAAGAGGCCTTAATATAGACTTTTGGATGCTAGAAGACTGCCACTTGCCAGCCTTTGCTAACTACCTGACTTATTCTTTTGGGAGCTGAGGAATTCAGAAATTTATAATCGTTCATGGTCGCAGTCAAACCACGGTCATTCAATGAAACCCCACAAACAAAGACTGGAGACCCGAGCTCATGCACTACACCAATGGAAATTTGAATCTCTTTTCTATATTCTTCATCACCTTCCCGTAGCCATTCAACACCTTCACCCTGGAGCATCAAAGCCACGCCATGGGTTCCATCACCGGCCTGATATTCGGCCATTCTAAAGCCTTCTAAGGCTCTTTGATAGGCGTCAGGACCACTAATCACAATGTAAAGAATGCCTTTGGAAGCCATCAATTCTGAATTATTATCTTGGCTGCTAGATCCTTATCCAAGGACAAGAAGCCATGCTCTGTTTCAATATCGTAGGAATTACCATTTGATTTTTTCAGCATGATTGTAGTTCCTGGTGATAGGCCTGCTTTTTCTAGAGTATCAGTTAGCTCGCTTTTCTCTAAAATAATACGTACTTTGCCAGTTTTTCCCTCTCTAAAATTAGTCAGTGGTAGAAAATCAGGATCGGCTTCAGAATCTATATTTACCTGATGGCAAAACAAATCTGAAGACTTGTCTTGAGTGGCCCCTAAGAAATTAGTCAAGCGATTCTCTACGTCTCTTGTCAGGATGTGTTCCATTCGACAAGCAACCTCAGCCGCTTCTTCCTTTTCCACACCCAATACATCAGTTAGAAATCGTTGGAGTATGTTGAATCTGTGTTCTATTACATCAGCAACATGCTGTCCTTGTTTGGTGAGGTGAACTCCATGATATGGTTCATAGTCTACTAATCCAATTTCTCCCAGACGCTGAATCATTTCAGTAACACTAGCTGGCTTTAATTCAGTCTTATCTGATAGATCTGATGTTCGTACTCTCTCGCCGTTTGATGCTAATTCATTGATATTCTTGATCATCATCTCGGCACTTTCCGAAAGGGCATCCATAGAAGACATATAGAGGAGGTAATGTGCCATTATAAAAAATTTAGGGCGACCTAAACTATATATAGAGTGATTTTTTAGGCTAACCTAATTTAGGGTGACCTAAATAATTACGAAGTGAAACAATGCACGATATGCTGGCAGGATTTTTGATTGGATTTCGAGAGGCTCTCGAGGCAGCATTGATAGTCGGTGTCCTGATCAGTCTGCTATACCGAACCAAACGTGAATTAATGGCCAAATGGATCTGGAGTGGTGTCGTACTGGCCCTGATAGCAAGTGTTTTGACGTGGATGATATTCGAAATATTTATTGGAGAATTCTCAAAAAAGAATGAAGAACTTTTTGAGGGACTCTTGTATCTGGTTGCAGCCATCCTGATCACGACAGTCATCCTACATGTCATTGGACATGCTTCCAAAGAGATTCTGGAAAACAAAGCGGAAAGGGCAATTGAAATACGTGAAGCGTTCGGAATCGGGCTACTGGCCTTTGTCTCAGTTTGGAGAGAAGGTGTTGAAACCGTTATTTTCATAGGTGCAGGAACTGAAAGCAGATCGGCCATTACAGGATTATTCATTGGAATTGTCTTGGCCGCGGCAATTGGATATGTACTATTTGCTACCACAAAGAATCTTGATATCAGATTCATGTTCAACGTGTCTACATCACTATTGATTGGATTTGCAGCCTATCTGGTCATGAAAGCCATACATGAATTTGGTGAGATTGGATTTATGGGAATACCTGAGAGTTTCCCTCTCCAGGTTGTTGGAGCCTCAGCATATCTGGTGATGGCCCATTTCGTTTCGGAGAAATATGGTGTTTCACTGATAGACTCGATAACCGGAACATTCCGTGGAATTAGAAGCCTGCTTGGTTTGGGAACTAAATAAGAATCAGTCCTTCTCGAGATCCATAAAGAGGGTCATCAAGAATATTATTCTTATTCCTTCAAAGACCCTACCAAGACCTACGAAAATCGAATTTACAATGACGTAAGGAATATCGCCCTCCTCTCCAACGTTGCCTGCCACGAAATCAGCGATAAGATCGATACCAAAATTATTCAGAAGGTACATTACGACCGTGATACCTAGTATGTTCAGAAATACGCGAACAAAATCACCATCAACCAGACTTTTGCTGTACAGCAACGCTGCGACTGCACCTTTTCCCCTGAGAACATAACTAAATTGCCAAAAAGAAAACCAGACAAACAGAATTATTCCCGGTATGATCAAAAGAGTAAAACCAATTATCAGCGACACATAAAACAGAATCGCAGTGACGATAAACATAGGGAGCATAGATATGCCGTCCTTCATTGCCTGAATCGGTGGCAATTTTTCACCGTGCATCGCGGCCGCTATGACCCTAATGACTGCAATCCAAGCGATTCCTCCGATTATAGCTCCAACCAATAAAGAAACCAAACTCTTAATCATGTCATTAAAAAAGTCATTAACAAAGTCCGAACCAGTCAGATCATCTGCAAAATCAGGAATAAAAAGTTCGAAAAGCGGAACCAAGAACTCGACCACCAGGAACACAGGTATCACAATAGTTGCTATAGCTGGCAGATTCAAAGTGAAGAACTTGAAGGATTCAATTAAAAGGCTAAAGAATCCCTTATTCTCCGGTTTGAAGAACTCGGGTTCAGAGTCTTCGACTTCGATGTCCATTTCCTCAACGCTTTCATCCATATCGGTGCATGTGTAGCCGTGTTAAAAAATTGAACGCTATCAAAAAGGTCATTTAGAGTGGCCATAATCAGTAGGTTCCACCAATGGGTACTATCCAAGTTCTTGATGACCATACAATCAACCAGATTGCCGCTGGAGAGGTAATCGAAAGACCAGCTTCTGTGGTCAAGGAACTGGTGGAAAATTCACTGGATGCTGGTGCAAAGAATATACGGATAAGAGTTGAAGAGGGAGGAACCTCGCTGATTATTGTTCAGGATGATGGTTGTGGTATGGACCGTGAAGACGCCTCTCTGGCGTTCAAGAAACATTCGACATCGAAGATTCAATCCTTTGATGATCTCAGTACTGTTAACACGTCAGGATTCAGGGGAGAGGCTCTACCATCTATCGCGTCAGTCTCGAGACTCAGGATCACCACCGCAGAGAAGGGAAGCAAAGTCGGGACCAGAATAACCATAGAAGGGAATGAAGGACTGAAAGTGGAAGACCATGCGGCCCCTCAGGGAACTACTATCGAAGTCGCTAATCTTTTCTTCAATACTCCTGCAAGATTAAAGCATCTAAAGAGAGTGTCGACTGAACTGCAACATATCGTGAAGGCAGTTACCATCGAAGCTATCAGAAGGCCAGATGTGGGCTTCAACCTGATTCACGGTGAAAGGAAACTGATAGATGCTCCCAGTTCGGACCTTAAAACCAGAATAGGAGTCTTGCTAGGGCGTGACGCTGCAAAAGAATTAATCGAGATTGAGGGTGAAGGGAACGGATTGAAAGTCCACGGTTACCTGACCCGCCCTGCAGTTTCGAGAAAGACCATGTTGGGCATCTATCTCCACATCAATGGACGGCCTGTCCAGGCAAGAAATATTTGTTACTCGATAAGAGGAGCCTATGGAAGTTTACTGCATGAAGGTCATTTCCCAATAGGAGCCCTCTTTCTGGAGATTCCGGCACAGGATGTTGATGTCAATGTCCATCCGGCCAAGACAATCGTCAGGATTGCTCAAGAGGAAAGGGTCAATCAAGAACTCAGGAGGATTCTCAAGGATATTCTGGCCGAACAGGCGCTGATCTCACATGTGAATCTTGATGATGCCAGAACGGATTCGATATTTGGGACACCGCTAGGGGGAGTTACATCAAAAAGCAGGGCTGCCCAGGTCAGTAATATTGATTCATTGCAGAAGGAATTCGAGATCGGATTTCAAGACGATGAGAATATAAAGACCACGATGCCCACAATGAGGCCTTTGTCACTGATCGAGAACAAGTATATTGTGGCAATGGGAATTGAGGGATTGTATATCATCGATTTTCATGCAGCCCACGAAAGAGTTATGTATGAAAGGCTCAAGGATCAGGCCCAGTTCTCGAGAATCGGAAAACAGGAATTATTGAAACCCATATCCCTGGAATTGTCGAAGAGCGAGGCAACAGCATTTGAGCCGATGTTGCCACAAATAATAGATATGGGATTTGATGCGGAAAAATTTGGACCTTCCTCCTTCATGATAAGGAGTGTACCGGCCTTGTTAGCTGGTTCAGAACCGGAAAGAATCAGGGAAGCCATAGACGACGTGGTCGAGAGTGGTTCAATGAAATCAGCGGAGGAGAGACATCAGTACATGATGTACACCGTAGCGTGTCATTCAGCTCTCAGGGCTGGAGACAAACTGACGATGGCCCAGATGGAATTCGTGATAAGGGAGATGGAATCGATTCCAAATCCATACGCTTGTGTTCACGGCAGACCAACTGTAATGACCATAACTCCTGCAGAACTCGACAAGAAATTCAAGAGAAGCGGATTCTAATTGGGGTTTGGATTTCTTCGCTTTATAACCTTTTTGACCTTTCTAATTGGTTTCTCAGGTTCAGGAACAAACGAGGGGGGGGGTGGCGGCCTGTTTCCTTCAAGATCGCCAAACTGATACAGCAAGGCAGGGAGCATTATCACGGCGGCAATGAATGAGAGCATTATCATGATAGCCATAATCATACCAAATGTGACGAAAAGAGGCATTATTGACAAAGTAAGGACCATGAATCCGGCGAAATCGGTGAAGGCGGACATGGCAACGTTGTTACCAGTCTCATCCAAGGTCTCTGACATCCACTGCTCCTGACTGGCATGGGGATTCTCGGCTCTGGCCTCACGTACCCTTTGTACCATATGAATCGCATAATCAACACCCAGACCTATTGCCAAACTCGAAATCTGGACCGTGACCAGATTTATCGAGGTATCTGTCAATACCATCCCGCCTCTCAACCAGATTGTTATCGCCACTACCGGCATAATCGTAATGATGCTCAATTTTATGTCCCTGAGAGCTACAAGAACAATGAAGAAGGCCAGAACTATGGCTACTATCAGGCTCTCCTGAAAACTGTCTGTTATCTCCAGGACGTAAACATATCTTTCATAGCTGAGGCCAGCTACCTGAGCTGATACACCATCCATCTGGTTTATATCAAAAATTGCAGCGTCCAGATCCTTTTTCTGGTCCTTCATGGCACCATACATATCATCGGGACGCAGAACCTGGAACCAGACACGGACCATGGTCAGTTTACCGTTTTCGAGATGATAGGTTTCTCTGGCCTCTGAAGATGAAATGTAGAATGTCCCATCCAGATTGCGGGTTCCGTTATGGTAGACGTCCTCCAGAACATGGTGGATCTCTGCTTCGGATAGGGGAATCCCTGCGACCGGGTCAATAACCGAAGGTACGTAGCCACTGCCTTCGATTGTCTGGGCCAGTGTCACCTGGGTACGAATTATGTATGGCAGACTCCCTAACCAGGGGGCACTGAAATTGTCATCCGACAATTGAGTCTCAACAGCATCAATCTCCATTATGACTTCGTATCTGCCCAGATCCTCGCCTTCTATGACATAGTAACCGGGTTCTCCCTGCTCAGTGAAGGTATTCTGGCCTACCAGTACGGTCTGAATGAATTTGGAATCATTATCTGCATATTCGGTGACATCAAAGGTCGATTCCGGGTTACCAATGACTATCGGCGAAAGAATCAGAGTAAGTAACAGAAAGACAACAAGCATGGGAATAGAACGATCTTCCATCAGTGAAGACAGCTTCTCCACGCTCAGAATCTGGCCTATCTTATAGAGAAGACTATCCTCATCAACAATGTCTCTATCCTCGTCTGGAGGGAAGTAACTTCGTAGAACTGGTGCAAACACTCCCATGATGAAATAAGCCTCGATTATTCCCAAGGGACCAAGGATACCCCACTCATACAGATCTGGAATCTCGCTCAAGGTCGCTGTTCCAAAGGCAACAACCGTTGTGAGGGTTGCTACTCCAAGAGCCGGAAAAAGTGTAACAATTGTCTCCCAAGCGCCATTGATACTGGCTTCCTGAGTATCTATTGAATAACTTGGATCAGACAATGCCAGTCGACGCCAACGTGTCAGGCTGTGTATGACAAAATCAACACCAAGGGCCAACATCAATATAGGTAGCATCGCTGATAATTGAGTATCCGGGAAACCAAGCCATTTGGAATTGGCAAACATACAGACCATTAGTAATCCCAAACTTAGGCCGCTCACCAGAACATCGCCGAGATCCCGGAAATAAAATGCCAACAAGCAGACCATAAGAATGAAGGAAACACCAACCAATGGCAGAGTAGAATTGACCTGCTTGTCCAGCTCCAGGCCAAAGGCCAGATATGAGTAGAAACTTACATCCTCATCGGATTCAAGAGGAGACTGATAGTGCTGGTCCACTTTCTGTTCCCAATATTCATAGTGCTCATGATCACCTCGCTGGCGAGGATAATCTGCATACAGACGTGTGGCATTCGCTTCCCCAACCAGCATGAAACCCTTGGCCTTCCAGTGTTCGCCCTCCTGTGCAAGCATCCCGATAGGATAACCATCCTTGTCACGGGGTAGAACACATTCCTCAGCCTTGAGAACACACAAATCGGGTGAGACCATGTTCCTGTAAGGATAACTACCGTCATCCGACGAGATATTGAAAAGAGCATTCAGGACGTAGGTCAGATCTGAATCGGTCGCAGCGTCAAAATTAGGTCCAGTATAGGCTATGCCAGAATAGACTATCTTGGGAGAAGTACCATTGGGATCAGGATACCAGGTCCCATCAAGCATGTAACTACCAAGCATGGCCTGCGAAACATTCAGAGTGGTCATCTCGGGACCTGCAAAATAAACAGGAGGAAGAGCTATGGGACTACCTCTGATCATCGCGCCAGTAGATGGATCATATCTGGCATCCATTATGTCGCGAACCGTCTCGGGCATGCCCCAGATGCCAGAGGTAGTATCTCTCTGGACCAGCCAATTGAATTTCACATCGAAATACTGACTTGTCTCATTATCTGCCATCAAACTGTCATGACGATCTGTGGCCTCTCTGAAAACCTGGGGATCTATGACATTGTGGTCCTCGCTTTCTACACTACTACCCATGACTATCTGGAAGACCAGCCAGGATTCTTCGGGCATCTTCTTCTCAGCCCTGTCCGAGGCCTGCCATACTGGATTATCGGGATAGGAGAATTCTTCCCGCTGATTCATTTCCCTTCCGACGTCAGGAAGGAACCCTGCCATCAATATCGAAAAGAAAATCAGGAAAGCAAGAATCGTTATCCGCCAGCTATTCCGAGGTGAAATGTTTTCTAACATAATTAAATTGGTATCAATTGCGACACAAAGTGATCATATTCCTCACCCAGATGAATATAACACCTGATCCAAGGATAAAAGTTGCCATCACTGGATTCCACGAACTTCCACACATGGCCTGCACCTTCCAAATCCTCAGCAAGCAGGATGTCTCCACGTCGGATGGTCACTTTGTATTCTGCGTCTTCCTCATCAACATCACAACTCTTGAACTCCAGACAGCCGCTCAGGGTCAGGACCAATTGTCTTCTGGGTGCCGTGTGGGCTAACTTGGGGCCCTCACCCTTCAAGTTATCAGGCACTGGAGTAAGGGCGAACTGGGTCTTCAGGTCGCCCGTATTGTCATAAATATTCTGATTGACGAATAACGACGAGAACAGTCCCACCGACCCCAGTCCGGTCTTACTTTCAACGGGCACCTGCATCCTAGCAAATCTGGTGTGCCCACTAGCGTCAGTATACATTCTGACAACTGGTATCCCCTCTGTCATGACAGGGTGGATTTACCCTATTA
>CAUYZR010000024.1:0-17152 GCA_963577905.1 Candidatus Thalassarchaeaceae archaeon | reverse complement strand
AAAGAAACATCAGTATTCAATTTAAAGGACGCATTCCAATTATTAAGATATTCATCCTCTTCGGCAGAACCTGCCCAGAAAGAATTGATACCTGAAAATGCCCTTCGATCTGTGTCTATGGTACTATTAACGCGATTCCAGGGATAAGTGCCGTTTCCAGTAACTGTTGTTTCAACTAAGCTTTTCTCCAATAGTCTTGAAACAGAATCGATATACAAGTCAAAGTCATCAAAATCATTATCGATTAGGACATTATTCCAGCCACCACAAATACCATTTACATCACAACCTCCATGGTATATGTCATAATTACTGCTGTCCTGAAAATCTACTCCCCTGACTGTATTGTCATTTGCGCCCCACTTGAATGAGATTCCATTCCACTGATCGTGTATATTGCCACCATATACGGTATTATTATCTGCACCGTCAAAATATATTGCCGCATTTCCGCTGTTGTAAATATTCGTATCATTTATGTAATTAGATGAAACACTATTAGGAACACCAGTATTAGCATAAAAGAAAATACCTCTGTGATTAGAATCCAAATTTAAATCTCGATACACTCCACCCTTGCTATACATAGAATAGATTCCTGCATGTGTAGCACAATCATAATTTCCCCAAGCTACTTCAATATTGTCTGACTCCATATTTCTCAGTCCATCAATATGGCTGTCCTCACAACCAGTACCGTTCCAACCTCCATCTATTGTAACTGAATATATTTTTGCACGATCCGCTTGATAAAGTCGAATTCCATAAGTGTTATATTTTGAAATAATCTTGTCCAGTCGCACATCCTCAGCATTATCAACAAAAATACCGGCATCTCCCTCACTATCGGAAGTATAGTCGTCTCCAGAATATTGAACTTCAAATTTCGTCAAAACAGTATTATCGGCAGTTATTTTGAAGGAATAACCTCCATAACTGGCATTGACTATCGGATAATAGGTACCATCACCTGACCAATAAAACGCTTTGATAGTTGATGCTGAAAGTACTGTATTCCATATAGCTACGTCATCTATAGTTCCATAAAAATATGCTCCATATGAACCATCATCGTTACCGTCATTCGCCCCAATTATCAAGTCAGCAGATGAGGTACTAATCTCAGAATCGTAACCACAAGTCTGTGAATCCTTAACACCATTTATGTAAAATGTTATAGGAGAAGAACTACTTTCACCATAGGTCACTATAACATGATACCATTCATTCTCAGACAATATCGTATTCGAATCACAACTACCTGATGATGTACCAAATCCAAAGCTAAAATCAACCTTCCCAGCTGTATTAACTGAAAAACGGTACCCGTGCCTAGATGAATCTGAGATCCCATTATAGTTAGACACAATGGTTTGTTGAGTTTCATTATCGTCCAGATTGATCCAAGCGCTAATTGTTATCGACGTAGTAGTTGAGTTAAGGGCAGAATCATGATCAACCCTCACATAATCATCAGAACCATCAAAATCTAAGCCATTTTCCCAGACACCAGTTTCCCATAATGCTCCCTCGACAACACCCTCCAAATCATTACACCAGGTTTCATCAGCAGATTCACTACCACTTGTTTCATCGAATTTGTAGCGAGCAACTAAATTACCACTATCACAAAAAGGCCCAAAAATATTGCCTGCATCAGTGCCTGAACCGCCCTCATTAGCTCCAAGAATAGTCAACTGTTTGTTCACAAGAACGGTATCATGATATGTCCTAGCTGCAACCCTGATCGTGTCACCTGCTGTTGCATATTCAACTGCGTCAGTCAAATTCGTATAATCCGATCCACCGAATATGTCGACGTCTATAATCTCGGCCTCAGAATTATCAGCAACAAAAGTTAAAAGGAAAAGCGCTGCTAACCATAGTAGTCCGGCGCATGCAGTTCTTTTATTCGAAACCATCAATCACACCATTTACCCATTTCGGCTATGTGCACACGCATTCAATCGCTATTTAAAGCAAAAGGATACAAAATCAAACGCTGGTTTCACACTGAATTTATACTAAATAGATAGGCCCTTTTGAGGTGAAATATGGCAGTTGATAATGATCTTTTCAAGGAACTCATGAAGAGGTTTGCGGCAGGTGTGACTCTAGTAACTTTCAATGTAAATGGGAAGTTGGGAGGACTTACCGTTTCTAGCTTCTGTTCACTCTCCATGGACCCCCCTTTAGTTTTAATATGTATCGATAGAGAAGTGACAAGCCATGAATCACTGGAAAAGACAGCTACTTTCGGGGTAAATATTTGCAATTCCGAGCAAAGAAAGATAGCCTGGGACTTTGCGAACCCGAATATTGACAAAAACGAGCTGGTTCAGTCTCTGCCACACAGAATCACGGACAACGGAACTCCACTTCTGGAGGGCTGTCTGGCCTCAATGGAATGTACGACTACCGAAAAGTATGATGGAGGGGACCACACCATCTTTGTGGGCCGGATAGAGGGCGGTAATTTTGATGAAAAGGCCGAACCATTGGTGTATTACAGTTCAGGTTTAGGCGAATTCAGACCAAATCAGGTGTGAAATCATCGATTATCTCTTGTGGAAATTCACCACGCAAGGAAACTTGAGTCTTGTAAAAATAAGCTGAGAACCAGAGCTCCTTGATCTCAATCTCACTGGAATTAAGAGATAAACGGCCTATGGGTCGCCATAATCCAAAACTGAAGGCATCAATACACTGAATCTCCCGGGCTTCAATCTTGGAAGCTATCAATAATTTTTCCAGTTCAACGATAATTCGTTCACCATCCATACGAAGCAGAAACGCCTTGCCTTCCCTGAATCTATAACCCTGGAATCCCAAGAAAACCCCGGAAAGACCCAGAAGCAGAAATGATACCGTTATCATCTTGGCGAACTGATGAAATATCTGGGATTGATCAGGTAGGACATAAATAACGATAAATGAATAACACATAACTGTAACCGAGATGATAACTGCAGAAGCAACATACCACTCCCGGCTTTCGCTATGGTATTCTATCTTGGACATCAGAATAAGGTCTGCTGTTTTGGTTCCTGCTTTCCTTTCTTCAAGGCCTTGGCGTCCCACTCAAAGACATCAGTGACGCGGGAAAGTGATTTTGCAATCCGGTCTACATAGTAATCGTAATCTGGTTCAGGGCATTCCTCGTCTGGGATAAAGGGTTCAACCTCCATCGGGCTTATCTTGGCATTGGTCACAATAAATGATACCTTCATTCCACTGACAAATGGCCTGCCAGTCTCGATATATTTCTTGTAAGCCTGTAAATGAGCCTGATTATCCTCATTGACATATTTTCTTTCCAGATTGACCGTTTTGGAAATGACATAATGCTGCTTCTCTATTTCACCACTGGAAACTTTGGAGACCCAATCTCTAGCTGTTTCCAAAGCATCGTTCACATCCAGGTCCATCAACTTGGCAAAGACATCCTTCAGAGCCCAGACTTGAACTGGAAAAGAATCTGTACGCCGGGTCTCATACCCTCTGATCAACATACTTTCCTTAGGCCATATTTGCTTACCAACATATCTTTTCTTGACGCCATGGGAGAAAAACGGTTGAAGAATTTTCTCAAATTCCAATTGTTTGGCCCCAACAGAGTACCTCTCGGCAATCTTTTGACCAAAATCAATAGTTTCCTCCAGATTCGAGTGTGGTGAACGGAAGAATACTGAATCCGTATCTCCATATATCACGTCCAGACCCTCTTTTTCCAAATCCTTAATGATTTCTTTGACATATTCACGCGCATAGGCTGTAATCGATGCTCCAATATCCAAATTCGTAAATCGGTAGAAATAGGATGCAAAAACCCCATAGACCGAATTCATCAGAATCTTGATCGCTTCCTGAACCCGGCGGTAATATTGCTCTTCATTCTCAGTCTGGGCTGCGGCCTGAAGCTTCTTGGCAGAATCCCGTTTCGCCATCAAATTAACCAAAAGGTCAGGCAGCAACCCTTTTTTCTGTTCTGGACCTCTAAATTTGACTCCAAGAGGTGTTTCAATCTCACCATCCTCTGACATGGTAGTAAAACACAAATTACGATCAATGATAATACTGGGGTACATCGACTTGAAATCAAGAACACAGACCCATTCATACAAACCAGGGTTCAGACTGTGTACATAACCACCTTCGATATGTCCTGTACGTTTCTTGCGGTTGGTCATTGGAACGCCTATTCCCTTAGAGTCTGCAAGCCGGATCATCAAGGAATCTATCATGTTCGAGGTCATCCCATTGATTACATCATCTAGTGGCAATTTAGCAACAGAACCAATGTGCTGATATTTCTGAATGACCCTTATATGTTCCAGAATCTCCAGAGCTAATTTGGCATCCTCTAGACAATAATCCATGACCTTCTTTGGATCACTGGCCCATTCCTCATCCATTTTCTTGGGATTTACATCATGTTTCTCTTTACCTAACAACTCTTTGGCAACGGCATTGAGTGACTCCTGACGAGGTCGGACCTCGCGCTTGACGTTCCACCACGCATCTACCACAACTCGTCCCTGAACTCTCCAGAACCTCTGGAACTTCTGCTCCATCTCAGAACCGTCTCTGCCTATCTTCAGCTTAAGTCCATAGACTTCGGCCCTTTCCTTGAGAAGAGGCAGATCATAACCATCAATATTGTATCCAGTTATAATATCGGGATCATGGTCTGAAACGGCCTTTACGAATCTTTTCAGAATATCCTCTTCTTCTCCATGGAGGGTTTCCTCAAACAAATAACCTTCTGAATTCTTGAGACAATAACTGATGCAGTATATTGTCCTCTCATAGATTGAATTCTCTATATCAAAACTGAACAATTTGAAATCCGCCTCAAACGTCCCAGACGATTCAATCTTGGAAGCATCGACCACTCGACAAGTCCAGCCGCTGGCCTCGATTTCTTCTCCACTGATTGTGACGCAGCCACCAATATCATTGTCATACAAATAGCGATAATGAAAGGGTATATCTGCAGACAGAGGCTTGAAACCATTGTTACGAAGCCAGTCTCTGATATTGGGTACATTACCCGGATGTGAAGTAGTCACCTTGGTACAACTCTTGATATCACCATCAACCCATAATTTCTGAGAATCCAACCGTTCGATATCACTCCGCTTTTCCAAGGTCTCAAGTATATCCTTGGTCGGTTCAACAACCTGAAAGTAGGGCATCAGAAGAGGAGTCCGGACGGCAAGTGGTTCACCTTGTTCAGTAGTTCCAAAAAGATACACCAGAGTCCGGTCCTTTCCCTCAACTTTCTCGTTGCGAGATGCTGCCGTAAGTAACCGGATTGAGTACTCCACAATACTCCAAGAAAAGAGGGCTATTATCGCTATGGGACTATAATGAATCCAGAGCTTGTTTGAAGTCCGCTATCAAATCCTCAGAATCTTCCAAACCTGTCGAGAATCTGATAAATCCGGGGCCAATACCTGCTGCAAGGCGATCCTCTGTCTTCCAGGAAACATGTGTGGTTGAACAAGGCATGGAGATCAAAGATTCAACTCCACCCAAAGACACGGCCTGGGCAGCTATTTCCAGATTATCCATTAACTTACGACCGACTTCATCACCGCCTTTTACTTCAAAGCAAACCATTGTACTCGGAGTATCCATTATCTCCTTACAAAGTTCATAATCATCGTGGCTTTTGAGGCCAGGGTAGATTACCTTTTCTATTTTAGAGTGGGATTCTAACCAAGCCGCCAATTCACTTGCGGTTCTTGTGGATGTTTCGTAACGGATATGCATTGTCTTGATTCCTCTTTCCAGAAGAGATGCCTGATGAGGATCCATAGTTCCCCCAAAATTCCTTGATTTATACCATATCTGATCTATAATCTTCTTGCTGCCTGCCACAGTACCTCCTAGTATGTCACTGTGACCATTCAATAACTTAGTTACAGAATGTATTACTGCCTCAAAACCAAGATTAAGAGGTTGACAAGACATAGGTGTTGCAAACGTGCTATCTACTATTGGAATTGCACCATATTTTTTGGCCAGGCGTGCCAAAGAAGGCAAATCGGATACTTCCAGAAGAGGATTTGTCAAGGTTTCACAGTATAATATTTTAGTTTCTTTTTCTTTGAGTGCCGCTTCGACAGCAGTCAGATCTTTAAGATCAATATAAGTTACATCTATCCCAAAACGAACGAAGTCCTGATCTAAAACAAGTACCGTACCGCCGTAAATATTACGAGTTGTGACTATTCTATCGCCTTGACTAAGAAATGTAAGAAGTGTGGTGCATATTGCTGCCATACCTGTGGCAAAAACAAGAGCATCCTCGGCCTCTTCCAATTGTGCGATTTTCTTTTCGACTGCTCTTGTAGTTGGATTGTGGTATCGAGAATAAACCGGTGCACGGGGTTTCCCTTCTTGCCACATCCTATAACTGTCCTCATCCAGGAAGAAGGTTGATGACTGAAAAATCGGAGTATTCAGTGAATTGTGGCTAGATGTAGTACCTGAATGGACTGCACGGGTGCCTTTTCCTGCCTTTTTCAAAGATTCCTTATCAGAATGCATCCTATCCCAAAAAGATGGCGATTAATAGCTTTAGCATACATCCCATTCAATAAATAGGAGTCTTAAATTACAAAGTAGTTAACATAAGTTAAGAATATGGACAATCTAGGACGTAGCCTGCTATTTGCATTGATTGGTGTGGTGTTCATGTTACCTATGGCCAGTGCTGGACTTGTGGGAGTATATCTAAACGATTCCGAGGATTTGGTGACTATACCGGATCATGAAGAGAGCATGACCCTACCCTATGGTGAAAATTTTATCCTTGCTTTTCATGTAGGAGGTCCCTATAGGATAGATTCCGGTGATGACAATTTTTCAGCCTACAGCATAAATGTGGATGTTCATTTTCTGAGTGATGTAGATAGAAGAGATACTTGTACAATGTGTGCTATTCCAAACCTTAAACCACTCGGTGATACGGACAATGATCCGGGATATGATACATACGAAGCCAGGTTTTTCTCAGATATGGTAGTCTTTGAAGGATATAGTGGAAATATTCAATTCTCAATAATAATAAAAAACAGAACTAGTGGTATAGTTTGGGATAATGTGTTCGAGGTTACTATAGGGTCAGCTTCTAGTGGTGATAGTGGCTCGTCTGGATTCTCAATACCTGAATTGCCGCCTGTAATAGAGGAAAACCTGCTTGTAATTGGAGGGGGGCTTCTGGTTATCATTATCCTAGCTGTTGGAATATACACTTTCATCCTAGCACCAGAGGACACGACTGCGGATCTCTATAAGGTGAAGGAATCCATTGATCCTCTTAGTAAGAGTCTGACTGGAGTTAGCTATGACGCCGATTTACCCGGCGAGGAAGAAGAAGAAGACGATGATGATACTGAGGACCTATTGGATGACGATGAAGAGGAATTCGATGAAAGTAAGCTATTAGCTGAACTAACAAGTCCACAGAAACTTAAATCTGCCGATGAAGAAGAGGAAGAAGAACCCGAACCACCTAAAGCTGAACCAAAGAAGGCTGTGAAGAAAAAAGTGGTTAGAAAGAGCGTCTCAAAGAAAGTTGTGCGCAAGGCTGCACCGCCTCAGGATACACCTAGGAAACCCCCCGTAAATATGGGTGAAGGAATTATTAACATAACTTGTCCTTCATGTGAAATGATTCATAACGTAGATGAAGACACTATAAAGTTCATTTGCAGTTGTGGCCGGCGTATCAGAGTAAATTAATCCACGACGTCTAATACCATAAACATCTTTCGTGGGCCTTCATTGTCATGGAACACTATTTCCATAGGTTTAACCACAAGATCTATTTCCTGGGATTTGTAATTAGCTTCGTTTATGGGGAGGGCCACTTTCCAGTCTGTCAAAGGTAAACAATCATAATCAATATTCCTTTCCCTTAAACTCAAAACTGCTTTAGTAATCCACATTTTGCGTTCTTCGCCCGGAATCTCAACCGAATAGACTCTCCCCTGAAAGTGACTGACCTTGACCCTTACCTGACTTGCATCCTTATCCTTTAACGCAGCAGATAATTTCCGTATCTCAATCTTTTCGGGATAGGTGAAATCAACTTCTCCTATATTGTCCATATTCTGTTTGAGTAATTGTACAGGATATTCCTCCTTTTTCAATGCAGCCAACAAAATTCGCTCCATACGAATTGTTGAATCCTTCTCGGATTCTGCCATTACACGGTAATAGCTTAGAGGATGTCTTATCTGTCGACACAAGGCATTCGGACCTGGACAAACCCCACTCGATACAAGGGTATCACATTTTGGCGGACTATACTGAGTACTCGATGATTTACCAGTGATGTGTTCCACTTGATAACGAGTATAAGCTTCCTTGAAATCTGGGGCGGTAGCAAACAGCCTCATAACTGCTTCGGGATCCTGATTGAGAGAAGATAAAAATGTGGTGATGAAAAAGCGAGACGGATGGGCCAGATTGACACCAGCCTGAAGATCCATCAAATTCAAATTAAAACAGGGCGGGGCCTTGGAAAGATCAAAACGGCCCAATTCTTTCATTGCCTCCGCTTGCCTCTCACCAACTACATTATTCAGACCACCGATTCTTTCAATGAAAGTCTTAGAGACCTTAGACCGTAGATCATCAATTGTACCCTCAAACTGTTCTTTAATCTCACGTGGGGCTTCTGGTAATTCCTCCAAATGTTGGCGGATCACTTCTCTCATCAATCTGACCACCGTCCGGCGATCAAGAGTGACGACTCCATTACTAACTCCCCGATTGGAAAGCTTCCAGTCCCCTTCTCTAAGATTCGAGGCTGCCCTAACATAATCTATGAAATTGAGATTGAATTCTGAACCATTCAATTCTAATGTTATAATTCCAAGTGAATTTGCAATCTCTACCAGGCCTTCATCAGCCTCGGAATCCAGAAATTTTTCAGCCCTTCTAGCTTCTGAAAGAGCTACATAATTGACCAATGCCTGATTTTCCGCTGCAGACAGAACCAATCTCGATATTACGTAGCCCAGAACTATATCGGATTCATCATTGATTGGAGGGCCCTCGAGATCTATTCTTCCTGAAGTAGCTGATGTCTCAAGTCGGCTCAGTGCTAGTGCACGGGCTTCAGCATAATAATTATCATTGAGTAGGGAACTCAGACTGACACCATCAAGAATCTTACTAGCTGAAGGCAAAAATGGATATCTCCAGTACTCAGGCACATTCCGGTAAGACGATGTGGTTTTATAACCGCAATCAAGGGTGACATTGCGTGAGTGGAAGCCTGCTTAAGCTGAAGGATGTCCAAAAGGACTATCGCACCTACCGCTTTGGTCGGGAAACTGGGCGCATCAATGCTCTCAATAAACTCAGTTTTAGTGTAGACCGGGGACAGGTGTTTGGTTTTCTGGGACCCAACGGTGCAGGTAAAACTACGACTATCAAATGTATTGTCGGGATTCTGACCTGTGATAAAGGGAACATCCTCATCGAAGGGGATGATATAGAGGAGAATCGTCTACATAGTAAGAACAAGATTGGTTTCTTGCCAGAACAAGTTGGCTTGTATGGAGGATTAACACCTACTGAGACCCTCAAATATTATGGTGGATTCTACAAACTGGAAAATGAGATCCTAAAGGAAAGAGGTAAGGACCTACTCCAGAAACTGGGATTGGACAAAGACTCCGAAAGACAGGTCAGGGGATTCTCACTGGGTATGAGAAAAAGGTTAGCATTGGCTGTTGCATTGTTGCATGAACCAGAGATTCTGATCCTTGATGAACCAACTTCGGGTCTTGATCCAAGAGGTGTAAAAGCTCTGAGGGCGGTACTTCAAGAACTGAACGAGAAAGGACTTACCATAATCCTCAGTTCACACGTGCTATCTGAAATCCAGGAAATTTGCACACATATTGGGATTATAGATAAGGGAAAACTAATTCGGCAAGATACTATTGCAGGAATAAGAGAAGAGGTCCGGAAAACTGCAATCAAACTATCATTAAGAGTCAAGGGTTTCAATGACAGTAACGCAAAACAACTGAACAAAAAAAGAGGAGTGTCTATAATAGAAGAAACTGACCTTGGGAAACATACACGAGTGTTGCTGAAATTAAAAGAAAATTTGATTCCATGGGTTACCGATACGTTGGTCTCGAAAGGGGTCAAAATATTCTCTATAGAACCACAAACGAGCTCATTGGAAGACGTTTTCTTGAAGGAAACAGGTGATGATAATGACTAAATTGAATGACCTCCTCAAAAGGCATGAGACCTGGCGTCCTCTTATCATTGCATTGTCAATAATTGTGGTCATTGCAATATCCCATAAAATTTACTGGGAAACCACGGCTGAAACCAATCCTGGAAAAATATGGGATGGAAAAACCTTTTCAATCGTTGATCTAGGCGAAGATGAAAACCAGATATGGAGAATAAAATTCAATCAGGAAGTTGATGACAAGATTGTTTTCAAAGGGGTTCTAGAAACATCTCCCCGAAACGAAGTTTATCAGAATTTTACAACAGGTGGATTCATAGAATCCGAAGGGTTAGTATACACGGAGGACCTATACGGCAAGACAATGCTCAATGTAGGAGGAATGAGAATACTTGTCAATGGAAATCTGAGCGGAGAATTCTTCGAAAGTGAAATTATCACAATCAGGGCACATCTAGTTGAGAATACAACTACTTTCCAGAATGGCCCAAATAATGTGACCTTGATTCGAGAAGGATGGGAAGCTGAACCAGAAGACATCCAATTAGCATCAGATACTGATTATTATTTCTTCGGAACAGAAGTTCTGATACTTTTGTTTGGAACTTATCTATATCTTAAAAATATGAGGCATTTGAGAAACCAATTAAATCTCATCTGGCACCTTGCAAAATTTGAATTCAAAAGCGGTATGAAATCATCGAGAATGGTGATTCTGGGACTGTTCTTCTCGTTATTCATCATAGGAATCGGATGGGTTTTGGGTGATATGCAGGGCGCCAATCCTGAAACCTCATTCTTTGTAGAGAATGGAAACCACGCATTACTACAGTTCTGCTTTTTCACCTTCTTTGTTGTATCTTTGGCAGCAATTGCCGTTTCAGTTGACGCATTTCACAAAGAAAGACAGACTAACACGCTCAACATGCTTCTAGCTAGACCCATTACTCGTGAATCTATAGTCATAGGCAAGGCACTGGGTTTGACCATGGTGGTGGGGGTTCCTGCTTTCGTGGCTCAATTGATCGGACTCTATCTTATGATATTGGAAGGAGATATACCGGCTATTAGTGGAATCCTGGCCTTTCTTCTGTTTGGGCAGGTTATGATCTTCACCATGGTTACATTCCAGCTTTGTTTTGCCGTGGCAGCACGGAGTGGGACGGATGTGGTAATCTATGGTCTAGGTGCTTGGTTACTTTTTGCCATAGTGTGGAACTTATTGGTATATGCTATCTCTTTCGTAATCGGAATAGAATTGACGGAGGGTTTCGAGACCAATCCTGAATATCAGGCCTTAGCAAGTCATTTAGGGCTCTTTAATCCAGGTTATGTTTATCAATTTGCGGTTGGTCTCTTAACTCATAGAACCATCGCTATAGATATGGGAGGAATCCCCGGATGGTTAGTTTTATTGGCACTTGTCCTATGGCCATTAACTTGCCTCAGGGCATCTACTTGGCTCTTCAAGAGGGAAATGAAAGGATGAGACGCGAACTGAATAGAGATGAAAACGCCGTAACACATGTTATAGAATTCACTATCGCACTGACTGTATTCGTGCTCATACTCCAAGCTTTTCACTCTTCAATGGATTACCGAATCGGAATTGATCTGGACAACAATGATAACCGAGTTGTAATGGCTCGTGAAGTTATATCTGAATTAACAGGCTCCCAAGGTAAAATTGGGGAGGCTACCAACTGGGAAACACTCGAATTCGGGACAGGAACTGTTCAACTTAGAAACGGAGTTACCATTGGTTTGTTGAATTCCAATGGAGAACTGGATTCGACTAAGTGCAAGGCCCTTAGTAAATTCCCATACACAGCACTGAGAAATGAGCTGGAAGTTGAAGCACAACTGAGAATTGAAATCCGAACTTTGGTTCCTGATGAGTCCGCCTGTTTATGGGGAGGGGATGCCAGCACTTCATCTATCAGTGTAAAGTCGGAAAGGTATATGTTGTACAACGATGGAACCAATATTCTACCTGCACTTCTGACAGTTACAGTCTATGAAGGTGAACCTCCTGCCAGCAATATCTATCTGACCGAAGTTATGTACAACCCTTCGAGTAGCGGTGCTAACTATGAATGGGTAGAGGTGTACAATCCCAATACAATCGCAATTTACATTAGTAGCTGGACCATCTCCGACCTAAAGGAAAAGGATAGCATCGTTCCAGAAGACGATGAGACCATCACCATACCGGCAAAGAGTGCAGGAATACTAACTGCCTCGCCTACTATTTTCAAGGGCACCTATGGGGACTACGCTTACGTTTTCTCGGTTGAGGATACCTCGATTGGAAATGGCCTAGATGATAAGGATAATCTAACACTGTCTAAAAATTCATTCAGTGATTTATTTAGCTATACCACCGATAAAGGCGCAAATGCAAATGGAAAGACACTAACACGCAGCTGTTATAATTGTGATGATTGGGCTGAAGCAGCTGAGAGCGCGGGAACTGTCTGATTATTCGAAAGCCTGAATACCTGTAATCCAACGACCCAGAATTAGATTGTGAATATCATGAGTACCCTCATAGGTGTAAACACTTTCTAAATTTGCCATATGGCGCATAATTGGATACTCATTCAATATTCCATTAGCTCCATGAATATCACGGGACATACGTGCGATCTGGAGAGCGATATCAACATTGTTCATTTTGCCCAATGAGACCATCTCAGGAGTTGCCTTACCCTCGTCTTTAGCACGACCAAGATGGTAAGCTAACAACTGGCCTTTGGTAATTTCACGAAGCATCCAGGCCAACTTATTTTGAACTAATTGGAAACTTGCAATCGGCTTCTTGAACATTATCCTTGATTTAGAATAATCCACTGAGGAATGGTAGCAACCTGTAGCTGCACCCAGTGAACCCCAGACAATACCAAAACGAGCCTGAGTCAAACAACTAAGTGGCCCCTTGAGACCTTGAACATCGGGTAGGATTCGATCGTTGGGAATGCGACAATCTTGGAAAACCAACTCACTTGTGATTGAGGCCCTCAACGAATGCTTACCTTTCATTTCAGGTGCTGTGAAACCCGAATCGCCCTTCTCGACTATAAAACCACGGATCTTACCATCAAGTTTAGCCCAAACAACTGCCAGATTCGCGATTGTCCCATTAGTAATCCACATCTTGGCGCCATTGAGAACAAAGGAATCTCCATCTTCCACTGCTTTAGTCTCCATACCGCTAGGATCCGAACCGTGGTCAGGTTCTGTCAAACCAAAACACCCCATCAACTCTCCTCTAGCCATACCTGGTAAATATTTCTGTTTCTGTTCCTCTGAGCCAAAGGCATGAATAGGGTACATTGACAAGGAACCCTGAACTGAAACACAGCTTCGAATGGCCGAGTCTCCACGCTCCAGTTCCTGACAGATTAAGCCGTAGGCTACATTGGACATTCCAGCACAATCATAACCTTGTAAATTACAGCCAAAAAGACCCATATTCCCAATCTCGGACATCAGCTCCATTGGGAATGTGCCTTTAGCATAATAATCCTCTATTATTGGAATAACTTTTTCGTCTACCCATTCGCGAACCAAGTCGCGAACCATGGTCTCCTCCTCAGTCAGATGCTGCTCGATATTGTAAAAGTCAACACCCTCGTATCGTGACATTCAAGTCTAGTTTGGGTAGGGACTATATATCTTTTACATTAACTTGGTGGACGTGATTAAATACAACGTGCAAATAGGGTACCAATGGAGGAAATCTGGATTGAAAAATACCGCCCTTCCAATCTTTCAGAAGTGGTTGGACAGACTCCCATAACAAGTCGACTGAAAAATTATGTTAAGGAACGATCAATGCCTCATCTTCTCTTTGCAGGGCCAGCTGGAACTGGGAAAACCACCAGTGCTCTGGCATTGGCCAGAGAGCTATTCGGGGAATTATGGAAACACAATCTCCATGAATTGAATGCTTCGGATGAAAGGGGGATTGACGTTGTGAGAGGCAAAATCAAGGAATTTGCAAGAACTGCACCTCTAGGGGAGGACGGGTTCAAAATTATATTTCTGGATGAGGCAGACGCACTGACTGGAGCTGCACAGGCCGCTTTGAGGAGAACCATGGAAAAATATTCCAGAACCTGCCGATTCGTGATGTCCTGCAACTTTTCGTCCAAGATTATAGATCCTATTCAGTCCAGATGTGCAGTCTTCAGATTTAGACCCCTTAAAGCCGAGGATGTTGAAAAATATCTGAAATTTGTGGCTGCCAAGGAAGAATTGAATATAGATAAAGAAGCGTATGAGTCACTGACCTATCTGGCTCAAGGTGATCTTAGAAGAGCTATTAATGGACTACAGATGGCTGCGGCTGCTAATGTACCTATAACTTCGGATGTGGTTTACCAGGCTGTAGCTGCTGCAAGACCCGAAGAGGTTAAGGAAGCACTTGAGATGTCCTTGAATAACAATTTTGCAGGAGCTAGGGAAAGATTGGATACCTTGCAAATAACTTATGGCTTGGCGGGAGAAGACGTTCTGCGTCAGATGCACCGAACTGTAAGAGACCTAGAAGTCCCAGACACTATCAAAGTCCAGATGATAGAAAAATTAGCCGAGGCGGATTTCAGATTATCTGAAGGGGCTAATGCAAGAATTCAGATAGAAGCCGTCATTGCTAACTTTACCGTGCTCGGACGACATATATCTGAACCATAGACAAAAAGGTTTACAAACAACCTGCTTGCGGTCCGTGGAACGGACTCAGGAATTCCGAACCATTGATGGGAAATTTGAAAGTCGGAAGAAGCGGAACTTTCTAACCATTGATGATTTCAAAATTAAAGGCATGGTACTACTTCTGAGAGTAGATGTCAATTCATCCATAGATCCTGGAACGGGCCAAATCCTGGATGATACCAGAATAAAAAGACACTCGAAAACCGTGGAAGAGCTTTCCGAATTGGAAGCCCGGATTGTCATTCTATCACACCAGTCTAGACCTGGAAAACAAGATTTTGTTAATCTGGAAAAACATGCCGAGAGAATGTCAGAAATAATAAGCAAGAAAATCAAATTTGTACCTGACATCCACGGAGAACTAGCTGTAAAGTCCATAAAATCCATGAAAGATGGAGAAATCATAATGCTTGATAACGTGAGATTTGATGAACAGGAAATTTCTTTAGGAAAATTCAATGGTAAAGATTTCAGGCCTCAGTCCAGTGCCAAAATGGTTGAGGTTCTGGCACCTCTGGCCACACTTTTCGTGAATGACGCATTTGCAGCTGCACATAGATGTCAACCCTCATTAGTTGGATTCGCCGAAAAACTTCCTGCAATAGCAGGACGGGTTATGCAAAGAGAGCTGGATCATCTAGGAAAAGCCATCGATTCTGGACCCACTCCTCGTATTGCATTGTTAGGTGGAAGTAAGGCTGCAGATTCAGTAACGATTGCCAACAACTTTCTGGAAAAAGGAGTTAGCGAAGTCCTGACAGGGGGTGTTGTTGCAAACATATTCCTTATAGCTTCCGGGGTAGATATCGGAAAGCCAAGCACTGAATTCATCATCCAACATATATCTGAATATAAAGAAGTAATCGATAGGGCAAGAAAACTAATTGATAATCATGGCGAAAAAATTGTATTACCGACTGATGTTGCAATAAATGAAAATGGGCTTAGGAGAGGAATATCTATCAAAGAACTACCCACGGAACATGCAGTTTATGATATCGGATTAGACACACTCGTTAGTTATGTAAAAAAAATCGAAAAAGCAGGAACCGTAATCTCCAACGGACCTATGGGTGTATTCGAAAATCCTGAGTTTGCAGCAGGAACAAGAGAAACGTTCAGGGCAATGGCCAATAGTAAAGGAATCACAGTAGTTGGTGGTGGAGAAACTACAATGGCCTTCAACCAAATGGGTTTATCATCAAAGATTAAACATCTGTCAACTGGCGGTGGATCATGCATTTCCTTCATGTCGGGTGAGACAATGCCGGCCCTAGAAGCAATGCGACGCAGCAAAATAAGATACGAAAACAAATAATGGAGCCACCGGGGGGATTTGAACCCCCGACCTACTGATTACGAATCAGTCGCTATACCGAGCTAAGCCACGGTGGCACTCATTTGGCTAAGAATATTAGATTAAAGGATTTAGGCTTCAAAAAATTCACTAATTTCGGCTATAAGATTGTCTGATGGTTCTAAATCTGGGATGTAATCCTGAAAACCACCTGCCTTCAAATCTGCAATCACAATAAAACCCTTATCAGTCTTTGAACGAATCGCTCGGCCTGCTGCTTGTAATATTTTCCTTATAGCTGGAGCACGTACAGTAAATTCCCATCCTCTGTTATTGAATTTTTTGTCATAATAATGTTGTAGTGCTTCCTGCCTAACACCTGGTACTGGATAAGGAATTCCTGCTATCACTATTATGCTTAATGCCTGGCCAGGGAAATCTATACCTTCTGCAAATCTTCCCCCCATAACTCCAGCCATTATTGCAAACTTGCCTCCATCTTTCACAGGTTCAGATTTAAAATCTTCAATCAGTTGCATTAATTCTTCTTGAACCATTCCTGCTCTTTCCCTAATAACCAGTAAATGTTTTGGAAGAGTAATATTTTCTAGAAACCAGTCAAGTTTTCTGTAAGATGGGAAAAAAACTGCTATATTTAATCTCAAATCATTAATTTCAGATGAATGTTTGACCATAGTTTCAAAGATGTGTAGTATTTCGTACCAATTTTTGTGGCGATTTTCATTACTACGAGAAGTGTTTATGTCATCCAAGTAAACAATTTTTCTATTATCTCTAGGAAAAGTCGATGGTTTTTTCTCAAGTAAAGAATCTGATCTCAAGCCTATTGTATCTCTAAACATTCTTAATGGACTTAAAGTACCGGACATCATAACTAC
>CAUYZR010000023.1:0-17191 GCA_963577905.1 Candidatus Thalassarchaeaceae archaeon | reverse complement strand
CTTATTTTCTTTCCTTGATGTGTAACTTCTATTATTTTCTTATCAAGTCTTAGATTCGCGATTTTGGTTCCCGAACCTAAGTTACTATTCTTTCCAATAATTGAATCCCCCACATAGTTATGGTGTGGGGCCTTTGCACCTTGCATCAGTATGGTATTCTTTATCTCGCTAGAATTACCTACTTTGTTGTCCCCACAAAGAACGGTCCCGCCTCTCAAATAAGCATTGGGGCCTACAACACAATTTTCCCCGACCCATACAGTTCCTTCAATATAGGTACCTGACTTTATAATTGAATTCTTACCCACATGTATTTTACCATTTATATTGACATTATCCTCGATTATTCCGTGGGTTTCCTCTTTGATATCTTCGATGCAGTTTTCGTTGGCAGTTATTAGATCCCAAGGACACCCGATGTCTTTCCAGAATCCGTTGTATTTTATTATGTTGACATCTTTTGACATTGCTTGTAATGCATCGGTTAGTTCGTACTCGCCTCTGACTGATTTACCCACTCCCTTTATCGCCTCAAATATTTTTCCGTTGAATAAATACATCCCAGCATTGATATCCGCTTTTCCGGAAACACCTTTCTCAGTTATTGATATTAATTTCCCTTTCTTGCTTTGAACAACACCAAATTTAGATCCATCATCGACTTCTGTGGTCAACATTACAATTTCATTCTTATCCTTACTCATCCGCTCAAGGTTTGAACCATCAATAACTATGTCTCCATTGAGGCAGTAAAATCTCCCTTTTATTTCCCCATTTGCCTGAAGAACAGCATGCCCGGTTCCTTTCTGTTCTTTCTGAATGATATATTTGATTTTTACACCTAATTTCTTACCGTTTCCTAAATGATTGGAGATTGCCTTCATTTGATATCCGATCAGGATATGAATTTCCTTAACCCCTACTTTTGTAAGTTCTTCAATTTGTCTCCGGATTATCGTTGTTCCTCCCAATGGCAATAATGGTTTGGGCGTATTATCTGTTAAAGGCCACATACGTGTTCCTTTTCCTGCTGCCAAAATCATTGCCTTTTCAATCATATTTCTTGCTGTATCCTCTTAATTAAAAGGGCATTTATCTTTGCCCCGTCCATTTTACCTCTGAATTCAGACATTACCAATCCCATTAGAGGTCCAACAGTAGCCATTCCTTTATCCTTCACAAAATCTTTTTTCTTTTGGACAAGGTTATCAATAAAGAGTTCCACCTCATCATCGATATTATCGTTTCCAGTTTCTATTTCATCTCCTGCACTGGCCTGGACTAGTGCCTTTTCAATTCCTTCTTTGGCTATATTTCCCTCTTTAACTAGGGATAAAACACGTAGGACATCGTCATCCGTAACAAAATCATGCCCTGTAGATGCCAAGTTCGGTAAGGTATGGAGTAATATTCGTGATAGGTTCTTCGGGTCTTTTATGTGTTCCATTAATCTGTGAAATCGCAAATCTAGATTTCTCGCCACCAACTGTTTTGATTCCTCATCATTAAGAGGCAGGTCACTCTCTCTCTGATCCAGGGTCTTTGGTAAAACTACATCGAAGCTTTGTAAGTTGACTGGTGTAATATCGGTCTCAGGGTACATTCTTGATGCGCCAGGCATTGGTCTAAGATATCTTGTGAGGCCCTTCGGTGTAACCTTTCTGACTTCTTGAGGAACTCCATAGAATTCCACTCTCTGAGTAACCTTATCAAGTACACTCTTGACGATGGCCTTTTCACCAAAGATTAAAACAAACGCATCATCCTCTTTACACTTCAAGGCATCGCTTATTTTCTGAGTTTCCTCGCCACTAATCCCGTATGCGGGTAATTCATCACTATGCATCAGTCCTTTCACAAATGTTTCCGAATAATCTTCAATCCCTGCTTTAATTGCATAATCTGCCAGTTCTCTTCCCATACGTACATGCCCTTCTGCGGATTTCTTTGTACCAAGTAGACCTTTCCATCCTACTAATTTGCAAGCCATTGCAGTCCCTTTCTCATCGGATATCAAATTAGTTACGTCTTTTTGTTTCCCAACATTTCCTTGTTTCAAGCTATTTAGATTCTCTTGTCTGTGGATTTCATTTTCAACAACCTTTGGCATGGTTGACAAGTCTTGAAACCCTTTAAGCTCTACCCTTTGTCCATTGTTAATTGAGATATTCACATCTTGCCGAATTGTCCCCAGTCCCCTTTTGACCTTACAGGCACGCAGAAGCCGGCCTAAGGCTCGAGCGGCATTTTGCACGTCTTCAGGTTTCTTGAGTTGGGGTTTGGTTGTAACTTCTATAAGAGGTATGCCTAATCTATCTAAGAGATATTCATCCTTATTTTCACCATGCCGGCAAGAATCCTCCTCTAAGCAGATTTGATCCAATTCCAATTTTCCTCCTTCATATTCAATCTGACCACCCATAGCAATCAACCCAGTTCTTTGAAACCCACTTGTATTTGAACCATCAACCACTACTTTCCGCATGAATTGTACTTCTTCAATTATCTCGGCTCCTACCAATTTTGCAAATTGAACTGCAATTCTGATGGCATCTTTATTTGGCCCTCTTGGTGGTTCTTCATCAGTGTAAACTAAACAATTACAGCTTCGATTGTGATATGTAAATTTCCGGATTCCCTCAGCCTGTGCGGCAACATCAATGCTTCCCATTTCACTTGAGGTTGCATGTAGGGTACGGGTAAATGTTTGATTACTGCCTGATTCCAAATTATCACAATTGCAGAAAAGCTTACCACAGTCAAGCTGTTGGTGTACCTCAAGCCCTGCCTTCAACTTCACAATATAGTCGCGTTGGTCTAGTTATTAAAAGGAACGGTTGAACATATTCTTGATTTTTGGTAGAAGTACTAAAGCTATGAATCCTAGTATTGGTCCAACTACAAGAAACCCCATCGCTAGAATAGAGAAAAAGGCTCCAATCTGGGCATACTTGTAGGATTGCAAGGTATATGTGACCCATGCTCCCCATACGCCTATCAATGAGAATACAAACATAATTCCTGGGCACCAATTCAGCATCAAACTATAGGTATTCTCGCCCTGACTTGTATTTCCTTCACCTTTTTGCATATTGAAAGTGAATTGGTTAACTCCTTCTAATCCTTGATCGATTTCAACTAGGCTCAGGTTAGTATCCTGAAGAGGAATATAGATGTCCATGGTGCAATTCTTGTGCAATGGCACCCTAATCTCGATTTTGTATTTTCCTGGCTTAAGAAAAATATCATAGCTTCCATTTCCAAAATAGGTTTGGTTAATTTCTTGAGAATCAACAAGGATAATTGCATTTTCTAGGGTCGTAGTGCTGTTTTTCACCACTATTCCAATCGTAATCTTCTCAACTCCGTCGTACTGATCAGGTACTGTGAATAGCAATCCACCAGTCATAAATCCCATGAGAGCTGCCGTAAATATCAGCAGTGAAATTATCTTTACCATTGCAGTCTTTTCACTGGTTTCTGGAACTTTCCCTTCGTATTGTTTGTAATCCTTGGGTACAACTTTACCTACGTTAGTATTTATTTCGTCAGATATCAGAATGACCCGTAATTCTTTACCTTGCTTGGTTAACTCTATTTCCAGATTCGATTCACAACTCACACACGTTCTTGGGAATTTACCCGAATCATCCCCCATTATGACAATTCCGTTTAATTTTTTACATTTGGGGCATTTAAATTCAATTCTTGCCATTACTAAGCTACTTCAGGACTGGCATCTTTGCTGTTAGAGGCCCCTTCTTTCTTTCCAATCTTGATTTGTGGTATCTCCACTTTAAATGGCGGTGGAAGATTCAGTTTCTTAGCAATATTCAGTACTTCGAAGGACCCCTGTGCCAAGGTCCTATTGTGTACAGCTTCTGCAATCCTGTCAGGTAGTTTGTGTTCTCTGTCCCATTTTTCGACGGCTTTTTTCACAACACTCTTTGAATGGTCAACATAGCGTATAGCACAATCTAGTTGAACTATACCTAATAGTCCGTATGAAACAGTATATCTCATTTCAATATCCATTTCTTTATCCGATTTCTGCTTTATCGATAGAATAGTGGTATTATGATCGATCCTAACTTGTTTTTGAGGCGCTGATTTTCGATGTCTTTTTGCTTCGATAGCAATTAGCTGGAAACCTCTGGCAGGCATAAATCCCCTCACAAGCCCTAGTTATTGATATTATACCTATAATGGTCAAGTGGTTATTCTTATTATCCCCTATCTTTAGAACATTAACAGTGTATCGAGCCTTTGGGGTATTTTTAATACTCACGACAATCGCCTTCGCGGGGTGCCAGGAATCCAATCCAAGTCGTACCATTGTTTCAATGCAGATTGATTCAGATGGAGAGAATACCTGGGTCTATTTGTACACAATTCCCCGTGTAAAAATGGGTAATATCACAATCACTTTAAACGATGATTCTGAGATTTTAACCTCTGTGTTTAGTCATCAGAGAGCAATATCCAAGGAAACAATGGATAACATAACTGATTCAGACGGCTATTTTGACTTATCAGTTACAGCGGATTTGAGTGGAGTTTACTGGGAATATTCATGCAAGGTTAAGATTATTCTCGATCCTGAATCTGAAGATAATCTGGTTTCAGCAGATGTAATATTGACAACAGATAATGAAGAAGAGTTGAAGGTCTGGGAATTGCCTTATAATCTCCCATTGGAGTACGCGACATGAATTTATCCAAAGCCCCCTTTGCATATCAGGCAACAATTGGTCTGGTTATCGCTTTTCTATTATATTTGCTCCTCTTTCAGATGGGATGGATAAGTTTTGATGCCAGTGATTTGCTTATGTTTTATTCATTCTCAGTATTTACGGTTTCTTTAGCAGCGGTTCTGGGTGGAATTCTGTTGGGGATGTTTATTGCTACCCATTCACTTTCAAATCAGGGTTTTACTCCTTTCGAGATTTCTATGCTAAAGCTTAGGGATGACATCCATAAATTGCAGAAAGAGGTCAATTCAATAGCCAAGACCATTGACAATGATAAAAAAGATAATGAAAATGGCGAGTAATAGTTATATAAACTTTCCACTTTAGTGATAAACTATGGCACAAGGCGCATACTCAGTACTAGTATCGCTCATCGCATTACTTTTGTTCTCACCAATCGCAGGTGTCAACCAGAATATTGTTGAGAATCATTCGGAACTTTTGGTCAGTAATTATGACGATGGTTCACGTGATGGCGATTATGACGTTTCACTTGAACTTGGAATTGATAATCAGGGCCTCTCCTACGTGACACGTAACGAAGAGATACAGGAAGAATTTGTTGTTACCAATGAAGGGACATTCAATGATACGTACGATTTATCTGTCAGTTGGAACGATCTGAATGATCTTGGTTGGTATTCTGAACCAGATATAGCATCTGTTTCAGTTTTGAGCCAGTCTCAAGAGCCAATTTCATTTACTTTTAGAGCACCAGTTCAAAACGTCTATTCTGGAGATTATATGGAATTTACAGTAACAGTTACATCTCAGAACTCCACCCTCACAAACGCTAGTGTTGAACAGAGGTTGGAGATAGAAACACCAATGACATATGCGGTTGACGTCATCGCAAGAGAAGGTAATTCACTAAGCGGTAACCGGGGTGAGACAGTTTCATACTTGGTAGAGGTCACAAATGTTGGTAATACGGCCGAAGAATTTAGTATAGAAGTAGGCTTTCTTCCCAAGGACTGGACAGCCAACTCAAGTGTATCTACTATAGAATTAGATCCTTCAGCATCAGGCACTTTTAATTTGGCAGTAGATATTCCTAACACTGCAGCAGAGAATGAGTTTGCAGTTATCCGGACCTCGGTTCATGTCCAGGAGACCGATTACGATCACATTTATGGATATCTTGACACCAATACTACCGTAAACGATGGGATAGTATATGGCGTTGATATGATTGCTGACGCGCTTAATAAACAGGTAATTCCGGGAGGCCAGATTTTGTATGACCTGTATGTTACCAATACTGGTGAAGAGACCGATTCTTTCCTTCTGGACCTCGGAGATGTCAGTGCTGGTTGGAGCTCCAACCTCAGCCAGTTTGGAATAAATAACCTTGAACCTGACGAGACAGTAAACGTTGTTTTGAGTGTTTTTTGTTCGCCAGAGTCTGTTAAAGACGACTGGTCCTGGGCCTATGTCAGTGTCAGGTCATCCAACAGAGAGCAATTCAGTGATGATCTTACAACCAACACTTCGGTCCGCATACCTGTCAGAGATGTTGATTTGACGGTTGAATTAGATGCACTTAGTGGGAATCCCAGTGCCACGATGGTCTATTCAATGACTTTAACTAATTCCGGAACGGATCGGGATGATTTCTTATTGCGTATAGAAAGATGCGAAGGTTGTGATGCCTGGGGTGTTGAATTGAGTACATTATTCATCGAGGATCTGGAGGAAGGTTCTTCTTATGACTTCGATTTTAGTGTTGAGATTCCTGTTTCAGCACGAAACACAGACTGGGCAGAAATGAGAGTAGTAGCGACATCTGCAGCCAATTCTTCTAAGTCCGATTTTGTAAATACAACAACTACTGTCAACAAGATATTCAATAATCAGATAATCTGGGGTGGTATGCAAATCCTGAATCCAAGTGATGTTTCACAATTCGAGATAACTTTGGTCAATACGGGGAATAGTATTCAGTCTTACACGTTCGATTCCAATCAGTTTCCCAGTGGCTGGGATTTCGAGAATTCTTTCCCTCATTCGACAGCTGACTTAGACCCTTATGGCGGGGAAGAAGCGTTTACAGTTCCTTTTACAGTTCCAAATGATGCATCTCCAGGTTACTTTAATTTTACTGTTGCTTTGGCTCTGGATGAGTCTGGGGTTACAGTTGACAACGTTGAATTATCGGTAAAGATTGAGTATTACGCTGAATTTGCCATAGATGTCATTGAGATAGAATCATTTGATGGCCCTGGTGCCACTCATGTATTTGGAGTAGAGCTAACTAACAATGCCAATGCTGAGGATACGATAGCATTATACGTTGATGACCTACCTGATGGTTGGAGTTACTGTATCGGTTTGGACTGTGCAACATCTATTACAGTTCTTAAAGGTCAGACAAAGAATTTCGAGTTGAAGATTACCTCTAGTCCTACCGAGGCAGCAGACACTATGAATGGTGCTTTCATGAGTCTGGTCGGAGTCTCAGGGCTTAACAACAAGGTAACCAGCTATGACACTTTTACAGTTTATACCAATCCAGTTTATCATTTGGATGTGGAAACACCTTCAGACCGAAAGGATGGCGAATCCGGGGAAACAATTCCATTCCAGCTTACAGTTACCAATAATGGTAATGCAGTTGATTACGTAAGCTTGCCATCAGCAATAGCTCCCGCAGGGTGGATTGCTACTTTTTCAGAATCATCATTCACTCTGGCCCCCTCTCAGTCCAAGGTAGTATACCTCAATGTGGAGATTCCAGCTAATGTATATGGAGGCGATAACGTAATTCAGGTCAAGGTATCCTCAGATCAATCTGGCCAAACTATAGATATGGAGTTTGTAATATATGTTCCTGAAATAGCCGATATCGATGTTGAATTGAAAACAACAGCTGGGGACGTGACTGCCGGAACCACTGGGAAATTCATCGTCAGACTGTCAAATAATGGCAATACAATAGAAAGTCTGAGTCTGTCAATTGAGGGAAAGCGTTCTTCGTGGTTCTCTCTTCCTTCTGATACAATTAATTTGGAACCAGGTGGTTATCAGGAGATTATTATTGAGGTCAAACCTCCAATCACTCAGGCGGCTGGAGAGATGTCAGGCACTCTGAATGTGACTTTGAGTAGCGATCCCTCGAAGACCACCAAGGTAGCCCTGCCTTTCACGGTCCTTAAGTCTTATGCGATTCCAGATGAAATTCCAGAAGAGGAAGATGAAGGTTTGTTTGGCCTTCCGGGTCCCGGCCTGATTTCGGTGTTGCTGGTAATCACGCTTCTATCACTTTTGAGGCGGAGAATCTGAATCTCAACTGTGGGTACGCCGATAGGGACGTACATTCGTTCAGGTAAGGCTTCTGAATTACCTGGTGAGGCAAATGAACTGGCGTCTGTCTTGGAAGAATACTCAGATTCCTTAATTGAGATAAATCTTGAGTCGAAAGGTATTCAATTATCACTAATTAGGGATGCAAGCATAATTCAGGCTAGGAGTAGGATAAAGAGTCAGTTAACTCCAGACAAGGATTTAATTCAGTCAATAGAAGCATTGAATGAGGCCCACGAAACGATCAACGTAGTGTCAGAGAGATTGACTGCCTGGTACACTCAAGTAACCGGGGAACCGCGAACAAAGGTTGAGGAGATATTGGGACAGAAGATCCTACCTTCTAGAATGGTAATTTTGAAAGATTTCTACCTGTCAAACAAGACACTCATTGCCGAGCTTTCGGAATATTTGGATCGAGAGTCTCCCAAGGTTTTTCCAAATCTAGTTAATGTTCTTGGTACACAACTGGCAGTCAGAATTGTAGCGGCTGCAGGAAGTTTGTCTAGATTGGCACGTATGCCAGCGTCTACGATTCAGTTGCTTGGAGCCGAGAAAGCCTTGTTCAGACATCTGTCTGATGGGTCTCCTCCCCCTAAACACGGCTTCCTGTATCAGCATCCGTCTGTAAAACAGGCGGTGAGAAAGGACAAGGGCCGTGTTTCTAGAAAATTAGCTGCAAAGGCAGCCATTGCCTCTAAGATTGAATATTATGGAGATAAGAATGAGTGAAAAAAACGGACTAAAATCCTGGCAAGCAACCTTTGGTTTTGGTTTGTTGATGGGTGCTGCGGATGCAGTTCCGGGAGTGAGTGGAGGTACAATTGCACTTATCATAGGTATCTATCAGAAGCTGATAAGCTCAATATCAACCTTTCTAGATTTTGTAAAGGACAAATTCCCGTTACATTCCAGATCTGAATTTTATTCTGCTTTTAATTTTCTCTTTCCACTAGGTTGTGGGATGTTGTGTTCTTATTATGTGGTCACCAAAATCTTGGTAGGGCCTGAGGATTCTCCTGGTTTATTGCGTCAAGATTCAACAGGACCTTACATATTCGCATTCTTTTTTGGTTTAGTACTCTTTAGCATAAGAGAACCATGGCGTTACGTCACTACTCCTGAGCTCAAGCACTATGTTCTGGCAGTAGTAGGAGTATTGATGGTTTTCATTTACACTAGCTTTACTTTAGAATCTGATAGTGACAGTAAAGTTATGCTAATTGTTGGCGGGATGTTTGCTCTCACAGCTATGTTGCTACCTGGTGTAAGTGGGGCTTTAGTCCTTCTAACCCTTGGGCAATACAATTCAATAGCTAGTTCGTTTCATGGAGGAGATCTGGAGCCACTTATGTATCTGATTCTGGGCGGCATAATCGGTTTGTTTACGTTTGTTCCAGTTATGAAGTACATGATGGAACAATATATTGGCAATACAATGGCAATGTTAGCCGGATTAATGTGTGGTTCGTTGATTACGTTGTGGCCTTGGAAGGAAAACTATGATGGAGAAGGACTGTCTCCCAATCTATATTTCCAGGTCCTTGAAGATTTTACTATTGTCTCTATATTCTTGACCTTCTTATTTTTTGGTGGCGGAATAGCGACTTCATATGGATTAAAGCAAATCGAGGTTCAAAACAAATCCTAAACTCCACGAGAGCTTTTAAAAAACCCTCCTTGTGAAGGCAATAATGCGAGTACTCATTGCGGGTGCTGGTGAGGTTGGATTCCGTGTCGCCCGGGACCTTGTTTATCGAGGGCACGAGGTGGCATTAGTAGATTCCAATCCCACTGCCGTAAAGCGTGCACAGACCCTTGATGCACAAGCCTTCCAGGGAAACGCCGCTTCGCCAAGGCTTCTGTTTGATGAAGCCTCTTTAGAGGAAGCAGATATATTTATTGGGGTAACTGGAAAGGATGAGGTTAACATATTGGGTTGTATTCTTGCCAAACAAGCAGGCTGTAATACTATAGCTCGAATCAATGATTCGGCATTCACGGATTTACCGTCCGAGCAAAACCATCAGCAGATATTTGGGGTTGACGCTTACGTTAGCCCGGATGAATTAGCAATGCACCGGATATGGCAAATTCTCTCTAGGCCAGCTCTGACCAGATTGGAACATTTTTCGGTGGGCAAACTTAGAATTTTGGAGGTCAGGCTGAGTGATAGTTCACCTTCTGTAGGTCGCCCTCTTGGGAATATTTCCTTGCCACCTCATTGCCGTATTGTTTTGATTGCGCGGGAGGAAGGCGTGATCATCCCTACGTCCAGCGACACATTGATGCCCAGAGATAGGATACTGATTTTACTTAGTGAATACAGTGAGTTAGAGGCATTGTCCGATGTATTAGGAATACCCAAGGAAATAACCGGTGAAAGGAATATCAAACGTATAATGATTGCTGGTACCAGCAAGATTGCTATCAGACTCGCTAAACAGGTTGCAAAAAGATACAAAGAGGTTGAAATTTACATTACAGAACCTGACAGGGAAATGGCCGAGATTGCTAGTTCCCAGCTTCCTGAAGAGGTTCGAGTATTGGTTGGTTCTCCAACCGATCGCCATTTTTTGAGAGAAGAGGGAATCCGTTACGAGGATTTGTTCGTCGCTGCTACTGACAGAGAGGACCTTAATGTTCTGAGCTGTCTATTAGCCAAGAAGGAAGGGGCGAAGCGTACTGTAGCCTTGGTCTACCAGACCGAGTTAGAGTACGTCGTTCAAGACACAGGTATTGATACTTTGATAAATCCAAAGAGAGTTACCGTTAATGCAATAATAAATCGAGTCACATCGACGGATGAGCTAGAGGGTATGGAAGAATTGGAGGGTGGTGATGCCTCGATTCGTGAGTTCTTGATTAAGGGTAAGAATGGAAAAACTGATAAGAAACTCAAGGATCTCAATGTTCCAGATAATACATTGTTAGCTATGATTAATAGAGATGGAGAATCCCTATTTCCGGATAATGAATCGGTTTTGCAGGCAGGGGATCATGTTTTGGTATTCACCCTTAAAAATCAACTACCTGAGGTGGAGAACTTTTTCCAGTAATTAATGAGAGCTAGTCTCATACTAAGTCTTGCAGGAACGATTGTAGCCTTTTTTGGATTATCTTTTATCTTTCCGATTTTGGCCGGTCTAATCATGGGTGAGGATATTCTGAACTTGCTTCGGATGTTCGGAATCCCTATGGTCCTGTGTATAGCTGGCGGCGGTTTTCTTTATTCATATTTTCATATTGATGAAGATATCAGAAATCGCGAAGCTTTCGTCCTAGTCAGTGTGGTTTGGATAATTATGGTTTTCATTGGGGCCATTCCCTACATAGCATCCGAACAGATGGATTTGATGTCATATGAAATTGGCCTGGCAGGGGCCCTGTTCGAATCCATGTCCGGACTGACAACAACTGGTGCAACTATACTTGAGGTCCCTGAGGATGCCACAATCGTAAATTCCGAGCAATATAAAGAAGGATACTTTGATGCCCCTAAATCACTTCTATTGTGGAGATCCCAGACTCAATGGTTAGGGGGATTGGGAATCATTGTTTTAGCTACTATTATTTTCTCAAGGCTTTTTGGAGGGGGCATTCAGGTTCTTCAGGCCGAGATGCCAGGAACGGGACTTACCAGATTAAAACCTCAGATGGCTCAGACAGCACGCCTCTTGTGGAGTTTGTACCTTACCTTGACCGTTACTGAGATTGTCCTTCTCCGTTTTCTGGGAGATATTCCTCTTTACGATTCTATTTGTAATTCCTTTTCAACGGTTTCAACTGGTGGTTTTTCACCAAAAGTGGAATCGATTGGTTCATACGACAGCACGGCTGCCGATTCGATTGTTACCTTCTTTATGCTAATTTCAGGCATAAACTTCGTTTTGCTGTATTATGTGTCCACTACCTTGCTCAATAATGAGAATCCAATTTCCCTAAGGATAAAAAAATCGGTTAACCTTTTTAGGAGTAATGATGAATTAAGATTTTATTTCTTTCTGATTATACTTTCTTTTTCTCTAATATTTATAAATCTGGTTCTGGAGTCTAAGAACAATTCCGATATCGCTTCTAATTTTAGTCATACTGCCTTCCAAATCGCGTCCCTATTGACTGGTACTGGCTTCACAACGGTAAATTATACAGATTGGCCAAAAATGTCAGTCTTTGTGTTATTGTTGGCCATGTTCATGGGCGGTTGTGCAGGATCTACAACAGGTGGAATCAAGATGGTAAGATTAATGCTGTTGTTGAAGGCCTTAAGGAGGGAACTGGTCTTGGTTATACATCCTCGTGCCATTATTAAACTTAGAATTGGGGACAAGGTTCTGGATGAGCATCTTTTCCGTAATGTCGGTGTCTTTTTCTTTATATTTATTATCCTTTTCTTGATAGGTTCCTTGGTGACCTTGTATTTGGAACCCGGTCTGACCTTAATCGATGGCATTTCAACTTCTCTTTCATGTCTGGCCAATATAGGTCCCGGCATCGGTGTTATTGGCCCCACGGAAACATATAGTGATTTTGGGGACCCAACCTTACTTTTTCTTTCTATGTTGATGATGTTAGGAAGGTTGGAGATCATAACCGTTCTTTTGTTGTTCTTCCCAGATACTTATAGAGATTAGGGCGCAACCTTAAAGTGTGAACAAACGAGTATGAACTTGTGAAGTTAATCTATCGCGTCCAGAGTCAAGGCCAGAAAGTACTGAACTTCATGCTGCTGACAGCGTTCCTGGCACTCGTAATACCATACATCATAGGAGTGAGCAATGGTCATCACACTCCCTGGTTACCGATGATCTCGGAGCTGGACAAGGCTACTCCGGAGGGAACCCTGTGGTCTGCCGGATTGAGTCTGGCCGGAATAATTTCAATACCAATCTGGATCAAGTTGTACAACAAGTGGGATGGACAACTACGTAGTTCGAATACAGACCCGAAATGGCTCTGGTTCAATCTGTTATTTGTCATAATGGCCCAGGTCGGAACGGTATCCTTCATCTGGACCGTGAATCTGCCTTACAACGAATATCCGGTCCCGCATGGGGTCACGGCCGCGTTGTACTTCTACCTCACTCTTCTTCTGGGAACGATCGCGATACTGGTGGTCAGAAAAATAGACAATTATCCGAAAGACATAATCAAGATCAGATTGGCACTGAATTTAGCAGGATATGCTTGTATGATTCTTCTGGCACTTTCTGTCCGTGGATTACCTGAAGACGTGTGCGCATCACCATGTAAGCCACTGTTCATGAATGCAGGTATGGAACCGGATCATGACCACATCATCCACTACAAGGTAGCGATCTTCGAATGGTTGATGGTATTCACGGCGCAGATCGGCTATTTCTTTACTTTCAATTACGACATGGAAGACGAATCGATAATAGAGTAGTCTTTGTGGACCCAACTTCTTTAGTCCACTGTTAATTCGATATTCATGGGAAAAGAGTCTTGGGCCAAGTACGGGATGGAAAAAGGCAAAGGCACGGCGATGAAGTCCGGAGCATTTATGGAAGCCAAAGAGGAAGGTTTCGCAGCCGCAATGTCTGCACCAGCAGGTCCTGCCGGCAATCAAATTTTGAAAAATGCAGTAGATGGCATATGGTCTGAGGCCAGAAAGTTGACCGGCGAGGCAAGGAAAATATCGCTAACTGTTAACAGTCAAAAATCGAAGGAGGAGAGAGAAGCAGTCTTGGATCTGACAAGAATCGCAGCTAGAAAGGCAGGTCTACAAGCCGCAATTGCAGCTGGATGGGAACAAGGGTGGAAAGAAGGAGTTCTGAAACGAGATTCCGGAAAATCAGATTAATCTGAGTTGCATACTACTCAAATATCCGGACATCTTTATTTCTTTGATAACACGTGATAAGAACGAATCATTATCCAGAGCACCATCAATCTGGCTCTGTTCGATTGACAGACTTATGTATCTGGTTCTTCCCTGCCTTCCCAGACTGACCACTTTGGCATTGATTAGTCCTTGCATATCTAGTTCAGATATAATATGGCCAACTCGTCTTTGTGTCAGTTGCTCTACCTTGAACCGTTTGCATATTAGACTGTAGGTATTGTAGACCTCACCGGTTGTTTGCTGTCCGTTTTCTTTGGAGCCGCAGTTTAAGATAATACTTGCCAAAGTTACTTTGGGCTGTAGTGGTAATGTTGAAATAAGGCTACGGACCAAATCATGTTCCATAACATTCTCTGCTTTGCTAACATACTTTACAGTTACGATTTCCTGGCCTTCCCTTTCGGCAATTTCTGCCGATATTCTAAGTAAGTCCAAGGCTTTTCTTGCGTCTCCATGTTCAAGTGCAGCTCTGCTGGAACAGTATGATAATACAAGAGGATCAACAGCGCCTTCATGAAAAGCTATCTTTGCCCTTTGCACAAGTATATTCTCGATCTGGAGTGCATTGTATGGTGCAAACGTCAATGATTCTTCTCCCATTCTTGATTTAACCCTGGGATCAAGCCACGAAGTGAATTTCGTATCATTTGAAATACCGATGAGTGAAATTTTCGAATTGTCCAGATCTGAGTTCAAACCAGTAAGGTGGTAAAGAATATCATCCCCACTTTTGCTTACCAGCGTATCAATTTCATCCAGAATTACGATTGCAATTCCACCATCTTTATCAGCCTTCTCCTTGAGTGCCGAATACACTTTGTCGATTCTCCAACCGGCATTTGGTACTTTATCTTCCCAATCGTTGGAATAAGTCTTACCAATATTTGTTAGAATCCCATAGGGCGTGTTGGTCTGTTTACAATTAATATAAGCCGTATGAATCTTTTTACCCTCAGTTTTAGCTTTTGATAAAATCTGTTTGCAAATAAATTTTGCGACGGCGGTCTTTCCAGTTCCTGTCTGCCCGTATATTAATATATTGGATGGCCGCGCACCATATAATGCTGGTTTCAAAATGTTTGCAACGTCGTTAATTTCGTTATCCCGGTGAGGAAATTCTGGAGGTATGTAAGTCGATGCCAAAGCCTCTCTGTTCCTGAAAATCTTCTCTTCCCGAATGAGCTTGTCAAAAACGTTGTCTTTTCCAAAATCCTGTTTCTTTTCCATAGATAATACACCTGCCATAAGCAGGGCCTTAGGTATAGCCAACCAGCTATAAATGGGAAGGGTCCCAAGCATTCTTTTTTTTGTTTTTAAAGCCAGATTTTCCAATCATTTTTTAATAGAATATAATCACTTTCAATTTACATAGTTGCCATTACAAAAAAGGTTTTCTTCTCTCCCTAATAGGGTCGGACTTGTCAGTCAAAGAAAAAGAAGTTATTGCTTGGCTCTCAGAGCATAAATTAATGCCTTCTCCCGAATTGGTAACTCATGTGGCTAACCATCCTGAGGGTCTGGTGCTCCTTGAGAAGTCGGTTGATTCCTTGGATGGGCCCCGATTATTCCTTAGTGTTTCAGATCTCATAGTTGATGAACATCCCGAACCTCCCAAGCCCATAAGCCGCCCTAAAATTACCAACATCCCCCCCGTCATAATCGAGAGGCAGATCAACAAAAGTATGGCAGATGGAAAGCTGGAGAGCTATGTTTCCCTTTTCAATGATCGTTTCAAGACACTTTCAAGGCTGGTGCGCAGAGATCCATCAATGCGGGATGCAGGGGGCCTGTCAAATCTGGATCCTGATGGGGAAAACAAAGTGATTGGTATGGTCGCAGACATTCGGACGTTTCCTAATGGCCGTATCAGGGTCGCTCTCGAGGATTCAAAAAGCCGTCTGAACTTGATGTTGACTGAACCAAAAGAAGGCAGTCTGAATCTATTGTATGATGAGGTTATCGGCGTGTCTGGTAAACTTAGTAGACAGGGTAATCTTTTGTTCGTTAATTCTCCAATAGTACGACCTCATGTTGGCCGTTATCGGGAATTTGCCCGAGCTGATGAACCATACATTGCGTTGTTTATCTCAGATATACACTTAGGTAGCAAGACCTTCAAAAATGGAGAATGGGAAAAATTCATATCCTGGTTGAATGGAGAAGTTGATTACCACAAGGAATGGATTCCGAATCCAGGTTATTTGATAATAGCTGGAGATGCTGTTGATGGTATTGATTCCTATCCAGGTCAGGAAGATGATTTATCTATAACTGACGTTTGGGAACAGTACTCCGAACTGGCAACTTCAGTTTCCAAGATTCCAACAGAAATTCAGACTGTCATAATGCCGGGCAATCACGATGCAGTCCGGCTTATGGAACCACAATTACCCCTTCCTGACAAAGTGATAAAGAATTTCAAGGATAATTTAACCTTTACAGCTAATCCGGTTTTACTTGATATCTCGGGTGTCAAAATTCTCTGCTACCATGGCAAATCCCTAGATGATCTGGTTAGTCTCCGAGACCTTTCCTACGACAATCCTATGGGAATGATGAAGGAGTTGCTCAACAGGAGACACATGGCACCGATATACGGAGGCAAAACCCCCCTAGCTCCGGAAAGAGAGGATCACTTATTGATACGAGAGATTCCTGACATCTTTGTTACAGGCCACGTTCATTCTTGCGGAGTTGAGAGATACAAGGGCGTTCTGATGCTGAATCCCGGCACTTGGCAAGCCCAGACAGATTATCAGAAGATGATGGGCTTTCAGCCAGATCCCTGTAGAGCAATTGCCGTGAACTTGCAGACTTTTGATACACAAGTGCTGGACTTCAACTTTTGAGTTTAACTTAGATTATAAATAATCGTAGCTCTGGTAAAAGGTCATGAGAGATTCAAACAATGCGTTTCACCTAGCGATACCTTGTAAGGATCTGCAGGAGACTATTGATTTTTATAATTCCAAGCTTGGTTGTAAGCTTTGTAGAGAATACGAGGATCGCGTTACCTTTGATTTCTTTGGAGATCAATTGGTTTGCCATTTATCCCCTGATAAGATAGATACAGATCCTGAACCGTACCCTCGGCACTTTGGGATAACTTTCTACAAAGAATCAGATTTCAATTCCCTGGTTGCCCAGTTAGGGGATCAAGATGTAAAAATGCTTAATCCCATTTTTACCCGTTTTGAGGGCATGCCGGAGAGGCATCTGACATTTTTCTTGAAGGATCCTTCCAATAACATATTAGAATTCAAATTTTATC
>CAUYZR010000022.1:0-18776 GCA_963577905.1 Candidatus Thalassarchaeaceae archaeon | reverse complement strand
GTCAACAAAGTATAAGCTACGAAAGTTCGCGTTGTACTGACGAAATTGATGAATTCTATAATTGTGACTATAGGCAGTCCTTGTTTGGTACTGTAAATACTCTACTCTCAGTCTCGCTCTTTCTATCCTTTTTTGCTATACTTCTAGCTTTTCGAGCACAGAAATACAGAATCTGGCTTGCTTCTGTATTCTCTATTGCCCTAATAACCTCCATGGCAAGTCTCTTGATATTTACTTCACTGATTGATAATGCCTTAATCGCTGATAGTCATACCCTAGATGAGAATCAAGAAATGGCTGGTGGCTGTTGGATGAGTAATCCTGCAATATGGGGAGAAACTGAATGTGTATCTCTAGATGGTGGAGAATACATCTATGAAATTGAAATAAGCTATTCGCCGGGCACTAACTTTTACATTGTACTAATCTGTACCTCAATGATGTTTATAGGACTATTCACGCACATCGTTCCAATGATTACAATGGAGCAGATTACGTGGACTGAGGCCGTTAAAAGAAACTGGCAAGTCTTCGCCGTGATTTTATTGGTTATATTCCTCTGGAGATTGAACGTACTGATGATAAGTCTGTGAATGGTGCGGGGGGAGGGATTCGAACCCACGTACCACTAAGGACCGGATCTTAAGTCCGGCGCAATTGGCCAGGCTATGCGACCCCCGCACTTGTGTGCTACGTGCGGCCCAAACTTTAAAGAGTGCTCTATTTTGAAACGCATCGTCGGCACACTAGAGCTGAAACATGACCACCGCAACCACCGCGAAGATAATCACTCTGGCTGGGAACCCGAATCCTCCGTCTCTAGTTGCTCTTTATGGGGGTTTATTGGGAGAAAGGAAAACGACCATTGCAGATCTAGAAAACGACCTTTATGCAGCTGGTTTGAGCGTCATAGATTTTAATTCACGAAGATTCCTCTCGGAAAGCGACCTATCCCAGCCTTTGATACAACAGATAGTTACCGAATTGAAATCAAATCAGGATACCACCGGAGCTACGGCAGATCTGGTGAATCGAATCAATGAAAGTGCACCCGCAACGGTCGCTACCCATCTAACCAGTGAGAATCGAATAGAATTGATACATCAATTTGATTCATCTCTGAAGAAATTGGCAGCCATCTCTCTTCAGAAGAAACCATTGGTGATAATAATCCAGGGACTGGAGAGGGCTCCCACCGGTTCATTTATCTCAATCTCTGAATTTATTGCTAATTATCTGAACATCCACAAGTTCATGTTCGTCGTTTCGATAGGAGAAGATATCCTCCAGAATGAGCTTACCAGCAGCAATTCACCAATGTCTCCTGATGATTTTCTAGAGGATGTTTTCAGCACAATTGTTACCTTTGACGAAGGGGCTGTTGAATCACCTGCACCGGTTCAAAATAATGAGGATCTTTTTGTTCCTCCAGTTGGATTAGAAGTAGAAAGTGGGAGCGAAATAGCTAGAAGAAAAACGAGAAAGATAGTTCCTAAAACTGGTGGGCTACCCCAAAGTAGGATTTTCAAGGTGAGGGAATTAACAGGCAAACATGTCAAGATAAAGAAAGGTACTGTACCCAAAAAGAAAATGATAAAGAGAACAAAAAGAACAGACGCAAAACCAAAGTTATTCAAACCAGTACCTAAAAAAGAACCAAACAAAATTGAAGTCTTCATGAAACCTGTCTTGAATGGTGATCTGCTCACTGCTAAAAAATTCTGGAGCAAAGCGAATGAACTTAACTATAGTGAATTTACAGAGGTGGTCAAGAAAATCACCGGAGAAACCAAGAACCGTGATTCCCGAATAAGAGCTACTGCAGTCACAGCTTTAGCTTCACTGGCCAACGGAGTTTCTTGGGAAATGCCCCCTGAGGCAATGGATCGGGCACTGATTCTTACTGGGGACGGGTCAAAAGAAGTTCGTGATGCTGCCGCCGATGCAATCAAGGAAATGAGTGGGGCTGGTGTCGAAACCGTACCTCGGTTCAAACCCTCGGTAGCTCCCGAAGTCTCCCAAAGCAGTAACAATATGGAACTTGATGAATTGGATACTGACACTATGTTAGGAACTGATAGCAAAAGTATCGGCTCATTATCGATTGGTACTGGTTCAGGTGGTGTCAAGATGATGGGGGGAGCAAATGAAGTGGTCAGTAGCACTACTACTTTCGAAGTCTCCAAGGAAGTTCCATCATTCCCAACTGAAGCAAAAAGCGCACCACCAAAATTCACGGCTGTTGAAAAAAAAAAACCGGAATTCAAGATAGCAAAAAAGTAAACGCCGAAATTCTTGAGACTGTGGTAGCTGAGGTCATTTCAGAACAAACTACAGAATCTGAACTAGTTGGCAAGACCAATCTAGAAGAGAGACAGGACCTGTGGAATAAAATACAGAAATTTGACCCTGAAGCCAGGGCGATGGATTATTATGATAATGGCAAATGGGATTTAGAAAAGATGCATTCTGACTTGAACGTTCTTTTGGAAAAAGAGAGATTTGGAAGGTAGAGGCACTAGTTATTCTGCTTTAAACTAAAGAACAAGGTATCGCCATCTACTTCGAATTTATCTGATACCCCTGATGGTTTCGAGTAAGACAATTCTGCGGGATTAGCCCTAGTTTCTGATTTTACATATTCCCAATCCTTTGATTCAAGCTTAGGACAATCCTTGGTTAACCAGACCGTAAGGTCAATTGTGACTTCCACATCTAGATCCAGATCTTTACGTTTTGACTGGACACGACGTGTGATCTCCCGTGCCAATCCCTTGGAAAGCAATTCGTCATCAACACTGACGTCAAGGACTAAGGAAACGTCACCAGAATCGTCAATCGAGAATGTCGATGCTGCAAATCCATCTTTTTCAACACGATGAACTTCTACGTCGTCCATACCTATGCCATAGCCCGCCAATTTGGCAGAACCGGCTCCTATCTCTGATAACAAGGTTTCGGGCTCAGCTTTCGCTAATTCAGCTAGGACTTTGGGTAGATCTGCTCTGCATTTCGCCCCTAAGGCCTTATGGTTTGGTGCGATCTGAATACGCTGGAAGCGGTCCAGATCGGGCTCCGTGGTCAAATCCTCTACATTAAGCTCCTCGGCAAGGATATCATGAAAATCAGATAATTCGGGACCTCCGACAATCCATCCTGAACGACAAGGCAACCTTTGGCGGCGATTGACATCGACGCGTATCTTACGACCTGTCTCTGCAAGCAAGCGGACCACGGACATCTGTTGTTCCAGATCAATATCCTGTGACGAAAAATCACCAACTGGCCAATCTGCCAGATGGACTGATGTACCTGTAAGGTCATTATGGATTTTATCAGACATAAATGGTGCAATCGGAGCCATCAACCTACTAACGATGGATAGAACCTCGTGTAATGTGTGCTGGCAAGCTTGTTTGTCTGTGCTATCCGCTTCATCCCATAGACGACGGCGCGAACGACGGACATACCAATTCGAAAGGTCATTGATAACAAAATTCTCGAGGTCACGACCTGCTTTGTGGAATTCCCACGACTCGAATTGATTGTGATAGGATTGGGCTACACTAACCATTCGGGATAGAATCCAACGATCTAAGGGGCTACGTTGGTCGGCTGGAATGAACCCTTTCTCGTCGTCTATGTTGAAATTATCCAATGATGCATAATCTGCATGGAAACGATAAACATTCCAGAGAGTCAAGAACATCTTGGCATAAGTCTCACGCACACCATTAGGATCAAAGTTCATTGGACTCCAAGGGGCACTCTGGGTGGTCATGTACCAACGAATCGCATCGGCTCCTTCTTTGTTGAAGTGATCCCAAGGATTGACCACATTGCCCTTTGATTTGCTCATCTTCTTTCCCTCACTATCAAGAATATGGCCCAGTGAAAGACAACGATGATAGCAGGTGCTGTCGAATACTGTAGTTGAAACTGCCAGAAGCGAGTAGAACCATCCGCGGGTCTGATCCACAGCCTCACAGATATAGTCTACTGGAAAACTACCTGAGAATTTATCCTTGTTCTCAAATGGATAATGCCATTGGGCAAAGGGTGCGCAGCCAGAATCAAACCAACAATCCATAACATAAGGTTCCCGAAGCATCTCCCCTCCACAATTATCTCCGGTACAACTGAGTTTAACATCATCAACATAGGGGCGATGTAATTCCTTGGGTACTGGTGAGTCAGCGGTCTTCAATGAATCCATTTCGTCTATACTACCCACACAATGCTCTTTTCCACAGTCCTGACAGATCCAGACAGGGAGGGGTGTTCCCCAATAACGTTCACGGCTGATAGCCCAGTCCTTGATATTGCTGAGCCACTCACCAACTCTCCCAGTTCCGGTCCATTCAGGAGCCCATTCGACCTGTGAATTATATTTGATTATATTATCCTTGACCGCCGTCATTCGGACGAACCAGCTGTCCATTGCATAGTACAGCAGAGGATGATCGGTACGCCAACAATGTGGGTAGTCGTGGGTGTAAATGTGTTCCCTGTAAAGCCGTCTTTCAGCTGCAAGGAGGTCAATGATATCAGAATCACAATCCTTGACGTAACGCCCATCCAGAGAATCATGTATTCCTTTGATGAACTTACCATCAACTCCTACCGTGTGTTGGGCTGGTAAACCTACTTCCATACCAAGGGCATAGTCTTCCTCACCATACATCACAGCAGTATGAACAACACCAGTTCCATCTGTAGTGGTCACAAAATCTGCTGCTACCACCGTCCAAGCTGTCTTGGAATCTCCCCTCTCTATCGCTCCGGGAAAAAGTGGCTGATATGCCTTTCCAACAAGTTTGGAACCTGGAAATTCCTCTACAATCTCGACTTGGTGTCTTAGAACCTCGGAAAGCAGGTCCTTGGCCATAATCAACTCTTCTCCAACCTCAGTAGCACCACGACCCTCCCAATCTCCTGCCGGAGGTTCAGTGATTCGAACCCTGCAATAGACCACTTCCGGACCGACCGCAAGACCAACGTTGCCGGGAAGAGTCCACGGTGTTGTTGTCCAGGCCAGAACTGAAGCGTTATCATCTATAAGTTGGAACTTTATGTATACTGCAGGTTCAGAAACTTCTTTGTAACCAAGTGAGACCTCATGGGTAGAATAACTTGTTCCCGTTTGAGGGCAGTATGGAAGCACCTTGTATCCCCTGAATAGAAGTCCTTTGTCATGCATCTGCTTAAGTGACCACCAAGCAGATTCAATGTACTCATCATGGAGTGTGACGTAAGGGTCATCCATGTCGACCCAGAAAGCCATCCTCTCTGTCATCTCACGCCAGGCTTCCTCGTAAGTCCAGACACTCTCCTTGCACTTCTCATTGAAGGCTGCCATACCGTAAGCCTCGATTGCCTCATTGGACATCAAATCCAGTTTCTTCTGAACTTCGATCTCCACAGGTAGTCCATGGGTATCCCAACCACCTTTCCGCTCGACTACATATCCTTCCATAGTCTTCCAACGGCAGACCATGTCCTTGTACAATCTTGACAAGACGTGATGGATACCGGGCTTACCATTGGCCGTGGGTGGACCTTCTAGAAAAGTAAATGGTTTGGAACCCTGGCGTTGCTCTATGCTCTTTTCGAAAGTCGCTTCGTCCTTCCATCTTTTAGCTACTGATAACTCCAAGTCAACTGGGTCGTAAATTCCCGTACTTTGCGTCTGCTTTTCTGGCTGGGTTTTAACCATTATTGCGCCGGATTCAAGTGGCCATTATAAAGAGTCACCGAACTTAAACTTAAATCCCCTTATGAATCAACCACAAGAACGCCGGGGTGGCTCAGCCTGGTAGAGCGTCGGACTCATAGGGTAGTATAGTTCCGGCTATGCCTGGGACATCCGAAGGTCGCGGGTTCAAACCCCGCCCCCGGCACCAAATCATTCCCACTCAATGGTGCCTGGTGGTTTGTCAGTAATGTCATAAACTACGCGATTTACCTCTGATTTCAGAGTTCTTGTTATACGCTCGGATATTTTTTTCAATATTGAGTAAGGAATCTCTATTGCCTGAGCAGTCATTGCATCATAGCTTTGCACTGCGCGAACTGCGATGGTATTTCCATAAGCCCGAACATCTCCCTGGACACCAACTGTTTTCACAGGCATTAGTACGGCAAAATATTGCCACGGTAGTTCCATTTGTCCATTTGTCGATGCTAATTCTAACTCTTCTTCAACAATATGACAAGCCTGACGCACAATTTCTGCCCTCTTAGGAGTTGCTTCACCCATTACTCTAACGGCTAGACCTGGGCCTGGAAATGGCTGCCTGTGCGATACTGAAACTTCTAAGAATTCAGCCAAAGAACGAACTTCGTCCTTGTACAACTCCCTTATTGGTTCACACAGTGTCATTTCCATGTCCTCTGGGAGGCCGCCAACATTATGATGTGATTTTATCGTATCACGCATTCCACCACCTGATTCTATCCAATCCGGGGCAATTGTTCCCTGAATCAAGAATTTACCACCATACTTGCGCGCTTCCTCCTCGAAAACTCGAATGAACTGTTCCCCGATTATCTTACGCTTCTCTTCGGGATCAATAATGCCCTTCAATCCGTTGTAAAAACGTTCAGACGCGTCTACAACCTGGTGCTGAACACCTAAGTCCTCCAGCATAGATGATACAAACGCAGATTCACCCAGACGCATGTAGCCCGTGTCTACATAGATCGCCAATAGTTTATCTCCCGCAGCCTTTACTGCCAAGGCCGCTGCCACAGTAGAATCGACACCACCTGAGGCTGCGATAATGGCCTTGCCTGTCAATTCTTTCTTTAGGCTCTGTACTGCCCCTTCCGTGAACTTAGCAGGGTCAAAAAATGACACGGATTACCACTTAGAAAGGCCTATAGGACTGTATCGCTACAAATCCTATTTAGGAGGCTTCTAATCCTTAGATATGGTTCATGAATTGGTCTGGCTGGATTTGGAGATGACAGGACTTAATCCAAAACGACATCGAATTATCGAGATTGCTACCGTAATAACTGATTCCGAACTTAACATCATTGCCGAGGGACCTGAACTAGCGATTCATGCAAATAATACAATCCTGAAGAGAATGAATGATTATGTACTTGAGATGCATCAACGTTCGGGACTTTTAGACAAGGTAAAGAACAGTAAGATTACCATTGAGGGCGCGGAAAAACAAACCTTGGAATTCATTGATGAGCATATAGAATCAAAGTACAGACCTCCTCTCTGTGGAAATTCCATCGGGACTGATAGAAGATTTCTGGACGCGCAGATGAGTACCCTCGAAATGCGTCTGCATTACAGGGTTGTTGATGTTTCCTCGATTAAGGAACTGGTCATGCGCTGGAATCCAGAACTGGTGGGAGAAATGCCTGCCAAACTGGAAGCACATCGTGCACTTGATGACGTTATCGAATCTATTAAAGAATTGAAGTTCTATCGAGAGAAAATATTTAGATAATGGACGGGAAAAACGTTCTGGTCACAGGCGCGAATGGACACCTCGGATTTGCCCTTTCGAAAGCACTTGTAGAGAGAGGATACAACGTAAGGGCATCGGTAAGGGACAGAACTGAACCACACCTTGTTTCCCATCTGTCGTCACTGGATGTTGAGATAGTTGAATTAGACCTTATGCAGCCCGAGACCATCGAGGCTGCAATGAATGGTATCGAGGGCCTGTTCCAAGTAGCTGCTGTCTACAAGAGCTGGGCACGGGACCCAGAAGAAGAGATAATCAATCCTTCAATCATAGGTGGTATTAATGCACTTAAAGCGGCACGGAGCGCTAACGTGAAAAAAGTAATCTTTACTTCCAGTACTGCAGCAGTTGGAAGAAGTGGTCCGGGAGGCAGGGCGTTGACTGAAGCAGACTGGAATTCAGCATCGAAGCATCCCTATTCCTATGCTAAAACTGAAGCTGAGAGGAGGGCTTGGGATTATGCTGAAGCTGTGGATATTAATGTCGTGGTTATCAACCCCACGGCCGTGATAGGGCCCTATTTTTACAGACACACACCTAGTACTTTATTATTCGACAAAATACTAAAGGGTGAATTGAAATCCCTGCCTCCCCAGACCTTTGGATACGTAGATGTAAGAGATGTGGCACTGGGGCATATACTCGCTTATGAGAACGAAAATTCCAAAGGTAGACATATCCTTTGTACACAGTGCGTCGATGGTTTTGAACTAATGAACCTGATTGAGGAAATCGATCCTGAGCTGAAAGTGCCTCGGAAAATAGAACCGATGTGGAAAGTCAGACTATTTGCCAGATTGGAAGCTACACGAGCAATCTTCGGCCACACCCCAAGAATTACACCACAGACTGTAAATGAATATATGGGGAAAATAACTAACTATGATTCCAGCAAGGCCAGAGGAGTCTTAGGTTGGAACCCAATGGACCTCAAAGACTCGATTCGAGATACCATGAACTGGATTAGACACAATTTAAGTTGATTAAGGGACCTGACACACCAACATCCTGGAATGGGTGTCAATGCGGTTTACACGCTCCTCGCTTATCAATTCCAGACCGCATTCTTCAATCACTTCCTTGAAATCCACATGTTTTCCTAGTCCTAGGCGCTTCCTGAAAGGATTCCAAGCTCCTCCGATTATTCCTTTTTTTTCCTTGTAATGGTTTACAATGACAATCAAGCCTTGCGATTTGGTAACCCGTTTCATCTCCATTAAGACAACCTCAGGATCCGCAACTACGGCTAATGTATGGGCCACAACGGAATGATCAAATTGATTATCTTTAAATTCGAGATTATGGGCATCCATGTGTTGAATATTGATGTCTGCCTCAACTTCACCCTTTTCTATTCTTTTTCTAGCTTTCACCAACATAGACTCACTGTAATCAATGGCCTCTACCTTCACAAAAGCAGGATAATGTTTCAAGGATACTCCAGTTCCTACGCCCACCTCAAGTACGTGATTACCCGGTTTCAGATTTAGAGGGGTATACATCTTGGAATGGCCATCTGCAAATGATGGTGCCATAAAACGGTCATAGATAGGAGCATAGAGCCGGTAAATTCCATGCCTATGCTTACGTTTGCTTTTTTCCACGAATAATTCAATAGGTCATGGGTTTAAACAATTAACAGACGGTCTACCTTGATTTGACCTGGAGTAAGACATACCAGATACCAATCAATCCAACTAATATAATCGTCATCGACCCGAAACCTGGATCAGCTCCATTCCACGAAGAAGAATCAGTTAAGGTTCCATCTCCTCTGGTCGAAACGTGCCATACGAAATAAGCTGAAAGAAATGACATGCCAAAAATGAAGGATGCAATAATTATCTTGACGTGGGAAGGGAGTGTCTTTCCTGTTGCATAGTACTCGAATAACGCTGAACCAAAATAATCGTTGGTCAGAGACCAGCGGAACAGTTTTTCACTTGATAACGAGAATAAGAATGCTGCGGGGACTGCCCAAGAAACTGTAGGCCATCCGGGAAGCCAGATTCCAATAATTGCAAATAAAACAAAGAGTGACCCCAGAGCCACATAGATCTTGCTTCGCAAGGGGCTACTAGACGCAAAGTAGCTGTCAATAATCTCATCTATGGATTCTAGTCGTTTCACAGGTTCTCCAACACGGTCATTGAAAATTCTTGATTCAAAATAAAGATGCGGTTTAAACAGGTATTGTTCGAGTGTTCAACTATTAGCCAATTTAAAAAACCCCCCTCGTTAGCGGACCATGAAGCACGTAGTGTCTATAGAGGATTTGGACAATAAACGCATTATGGGCCTTCTCAAACGTGCGAAGCAATTGGTCCCTGTTGCTGAAGGAAAGAAAAAGTCAAAGGCTTTGGATGGGAAAATCCTGGCCAACTGCTTCTTTGAGCCTTCGACTAGAACCAGATTGTCCTTTGAGAGTGCAATCCAAAGGCTGGGTGGAACTTGTATCGGTTTTGCTGATTCATCGGCGACATCACACCTTAAAGGAGAGACACTGCAGGATGCGATTCGAATGGTAGCGGGATACTCTGATGTTATAGTCTTGAGACATCCACACGAAGGGTCTGCAAAGCTGGCCTCCGAAGTGTCGGAAGTACCTGTCATAAATGGTGGGGATGGTGCAGGGCAACACCCGACACAGACATTACTTGACTTGTTTACCATCAAAGAAGAAATTGGTAAACTGGAAGGACTAAATGTAGGAATGCTGGGAGACCTGAGATATGGAAGAACTGTACATTCACTCTCACAAGCTCTTGACCGTTTCAGAACCAAATTCTATTTCATCTCCCCTAAGAGTCTAAGAATGCCCACACATGTGACTGACGAATTGCAGAATGATTGGTCAACCCATGAAAATCTAGATAAAATCTTAGGAAAATTGGATGTTCTTTATGTAACAAGAATTCAGAAAGAAAGATTCCCTGACATTGAAGACTACAAAAAAGTGGCTGGTGCGTATCGAATCAATGCTGAAATATTACAAAAAGCAAAATCAAAAATGAGGATATTACACCCCCTGCCGCGAGTGGATGAGATATCAACTGAAATTGATGAAACCGAGCATGCAGCTTACTTCAGACAGGCATTCAATGGTGTACCTGTAAGGATGGCCTTGTTAGAGCAATTAATGGGTAAAAAGAAATGAGTGTGAACCTTCTCAGAGTTCAACCGATACGCAACGGAACTGTGATAGATCACATAAAACCAGGTAGAGGAAGAAAGATCTTGGAAGTGTTAAGCTTGAGTGGTAGTGGAACTACTATCAGTTTATTGATGAATGTTCCTAGTAAAAAACAGAATAGAAAGGATATAATCAAGGTTGAAGACCGTGAATTGAGTGAACATGAAACGGAAAAACTAGCGTTGCTCTCTCCCAGTGCAAGGATTAACATTATTCGAAATTATGCCGTAGCTGAGAAGAAAAAGATAGAAATTCCTAAGGTAATTTCTGGCACCGTCCATTGCCCAAACGATAATTGTATTAGCAACAATGAAAGAGGAAGCTCGACTCATTTCAAACTTCTAGAACACAAGATCCTCAGAATTCAATGTATCTATTGCGGACGTAAAATAGACGAAGATAAGATAGAATTCATCTAGTACGTTACTATCGTACCAGCATTTCCATCAAGAGCCTCCATAACCTTGGAAAGTGATGTAATGATCGCAGTCTGACCTTCAGAACTTACGAAACCAAGTGCCGCCGAGACCTTGGGTCCCATTGAACCTGAAGGGAATTCATCATTGTCATGATACTGGCACAATGTAGTTGTGTCAATATGCCCTAGTGGTTTACGCTCGGGTCCGACCCAAACATTCTCCACATCTGTTGCTATGACTAGGTGGGTAGCATTGAGTTTGGTCGCCAGAATACCAGATACCAAATCCTTGTCAATCACACCCTCAACCCCCTGCCAACCTTCAGAGTTCTGGATAACAGGGGTACCTCCACCTCCAGCAGTTACACAGAGCATACGATTCTCGAAAAGAGAGCGAATGGTCTCCAATTCAATCACTTCAGTTGGTTTAGGGGAGGGGACAAGGCGGCGGACTCCTTTTTCGGTCTGTGTAAGGGCCCAGCCTTTCTCTTCCAGATTTTGTTTTTCATCAATGCTGAACCATGGACCTACTGGTTTGCTGGGATTATCAAAAGAGGGATCGTCAGATTCAACCTTTACTTGTGCCAGCATAGTCATTACCTCACGCTCACTCTCATTTTTCATTATTAGATTTCTAAGAGTGCGTTCCAGAAGATAGCCAATTCCTCCTTGTGTATCTGAGACAAGATAATCCAATGGCCTAGGTGGTGTTTGAGGAATTCCAGCCTCAGCACGGAGCAAAGCATTGCCCACTTGCGGACCATTACCGTGTGTCAACAGCAACTTTTCCCGACTAATCAGTAATGGTAATATGTGTGATAATGATTCCAGTGCTCTAGCTGATTGAGATTCTACAGTTCCATCATCACCTGACTGAAGGAGGGCATTACCTCCAATAGCCAAGACGACGCGCATCAAAACCTGTCGTCAAGTTCTCCGGACTTAATGGATGCCTGGATCTCTTTTGGATCCTTGCCCTCACAAGTCAGTCCCATGGATTTGGCCACTCCAAGAATTTCTGATGCCATAGCCTTGATGTCTCCGCCAGTCAGGCCAGGGCCTTTTTGCTTGGCAACCGTAATTGCCTGATCTAATTTCATATCAGCTGCAACAACAGTTCCTGCCTCACCAGAACCTTTGGCGATTCCCAAAACCTGCTTTATCAGAGATGAGGCAGGCGGCGTTCCAACCTCTATCGTGAAACTTTTGTCGTCCGCAACCTTGACTTTAACGGGTACCTGCATACCTTCCATAGATTTGGTCTTAGAATTTATTTCATCAATTACTTGTTTGACATTAACTCCTGATGGCCCTAATGAAGGTCCCAATGGTGGACCTGCAGAGGCCTTGCCTGCATTAACCAGAGCTTCAACTGTTTCACCCATCAATTAACGTCCTTTTCCAGCACTCTTACATGATCTCCTCGAACTGTAATTGGAATTGGGACCATAGCTTCGAATAACTCCACGGTAACTTCTTCCTTAGCCTGATCAATACGCTGTACTCTTGCCTTTTCTCCCTTGAACGGACCTGCGATAACTTCGACGATGTTGCCATCCTCAATGCCTGAGACTGCAGGCGGTGGCGTAAGATGTGGTTTTAACTCTTCTAAAGTTGTCGTTCCAAATGTATCTGGTTCTTTGGAACGGCCATAACCCTTACCTCTGTTCATAACCATACCTCTAGCATGTGTCAGCCCTTTCAGATTATCACGAAGGGCCTCAGGGCTATCCGTTTCCACGAATATAAATCCCCTTAACTTAGGTGGTGCAAGTATAGAAAATATCGGTGCTCCACTACGCCTTATTCTGTCTGCAAGCCTCTCACTGGCTGTTCTCTCATGACCTATTTGAGACTTCATCACATATATTCGGGTATCTGATGACGGTGTATCCGACGAAACTGTTTCTTCTTCTTCTTCTTCCTGTTCTTCGAGAAATCTTGCCATTTTATCTAAATCCCCAGTAAATCTGAAATTATAGGTGGAGCCTTGAGCCAGATGAAATAGACCACGAAACCAATAGCTCCAACAATACCGATTCCGATGCCAACAACCCATGAACTCTTAACAAACTCGTCGGAGGTTGGTTTACGGGCTAAACGTAGGACTCGGCCATACTGACCTCTGCCAATTCGCTTGAAACGCTCCTCAAGCCTTTTTTGCGTTTGCCATACTTTGTCGATGAAACTCATAGGGCTATTGTACAAATTCGATGCCGTATCTGCCTTGCAGTTCGTCATCCACTCCCGGCAACGGTCCCAATATCTGATCTGATTGGACACCAGTAACTACAAGCATCACACGAACCTGATGCTCGAGAGCAGAATCTATCGAAGCTCCCCAAATTATTCGGGCTTCTTTATTAATCTTACTATGAACTTCTTTGACCACTTCATGCGCTTCTTCAAGAGTCATATCCTCTCCTCCAGTAACATTGATCAATGCTCCCTTGGATTGGCTTATGTCCAATTCTAATAGAGGAGATGTCAAGGCAGCACCCACAGCGTCAGTGGCTCGATCCGGTCCTTGTCCTTCACCCATACCAATCATAGCCACACCCCCTTCATACATAATCGAGCGCATGTCTGCAAAGTCTATGTTGACTAACCCACTATGTGATGTTATCTCAGTCATGCATTTAATTGCATTGGCCAAGATATCATCTGCATGACGGAAGGCCACATTCAACGGAAGTTTTGCGATGTCATCTTGAAGTAATTTATCATTGGGAATGACAATGACCGTATCAGCTGATTTTCTTAGTTTCTCAAGACCCTGACGCGCATTGTTGGCTCTCCTAGCACCTTCATTACTGAATGGTAATGTGACGATTGCGATGGTGAGTGCCCCTCGTTCCTTGGCCAAGTTTGCAATTACGGGAAGTGATCCTGTACCTGTTCCACCACCAAGACCACCTGTCAGGAATACAATATCAGCCTCGTGGCAGGCTTCCAGAAGATCAACTCGAGCCTCCTCTGCAGCTCCCTCCCCAACTTTGGGTTCTGAACCGGCCCCAAGTCCTTTGGTCAATGCCTTACCTATCAACAACCTATGTGGTATGGGTGTATTCAATAGGTGTTGGGCATCAGTATTGACGGCTAATAGTTCGATGGTGGTCAAACCTTCCTTGTAAAGTCGGGTTAGTGTGTTATTCCCAGCACCCCCACTACCTATAATCAGAATATTAGTCTTTAACTTGGATACCAGAGCCTCAAGCTCGCTCTCATCAGTTCCTCCCTTAAAATCAGTCTCATCTGCGATGGTCTCCTGCAAAGACTCCTCACTCATCTTCACATCGAGATTGATTCTCTATATAAAATCAATCTATTCTATTCAACTGATACCTTATTTATAGAGATGGTTTCTCAATGCTAATAATGAGGAAATCAGCGTTCAAACTGCTGAATCGAAAAAGGGTACTTACTGTTTCAATGGTGACGATTCTGATTCTTCAGGTGGTTATTGTCCCAATCTCCTCCGATTCACCGACAATAACGGTTGATTATGGCACAGCTCAGGAATTGGATTCTTTCTTTCAAAGTGTAAACCAAAGAAATGACGAGATAAATGAGACCGTATTTGAGGATTTGAACTTCCTGCGGTCGATACATGAAGGAAATGCCCTTGATATTTCATTGTTAGATAATCGTGAAATTCTTCTGAATGCCAAAGATGAAAGCGAAGATGTGAATGCTAATATCACTCATGAAACAGTAATCTACGACTATTCGCAAAGAGGGCTAGGACCAGTGGATGTGAACGATCCTGAGCCAATCAGGGCCGATGTCATCGAGACCATGCTGAGTGAGACTGACTTTTTCCAGGACTCATTTCTAGGGACCGTAGCATCAATCTTTACTGAAACTTACCTGATATACTGGGCCTATGATGCCAATGGAAATGGAATAATTGATGTGGGGGGCTGTGACGTTGGCACACCGGAAAATGAAAGTTGTGAAGAGGGAGTTGAAGAGGCGACCCTGATTAGTACTATCTTCGGTGCTTCGGCAAACCTGATGGCGGTCTGGTTTGAAGCACTGGGGCTAGAAGGGCCCATTGTTGGTTTACTTGAGGTCCTCTTAAGTGGTCTAGATGAAAGCGATGCTGCATGGATTCCCATCGATGTTGACGAGGATGGAGGGAATGATATCCGAGCCAGATTGATACCTGTGGTCAATGATCTCCTGAATGATGACACCGACATCAATCCACTGGATGGTGATGTAGGCATAGAGGCTAATGTAGGAATATCATTTGAATTCGAGGAACTGGATGAAGATTTGAATCAGACACTTGACATCGCTATTGTAAGGGGAATAACCTACACTCAGGAAACTGGGGGCGAGTCAGGAGACCAGACCTATGTTTGGGGAGTAAACACCCAATTTCCTGCAAATGAAACCCCTGATACATACAATCTGACTGTAATTATTGAAGAATTCATCTTTACCATTGGAGGTGACCTGTCTGGTATTGGAATAAATCCAGGGGATGTTGATTACGTTAATGCACCATACGAAATAACAGTCGAAATGAACAACAAGACTGAGGAACCTGACAACAACGGAATAGACTCTATGGATGTAACCATAGGGTATCTGAAGTATAACTGGAGCAGTGGAACCACGTCCAATCCTGGTGACGCCCTGGAAGAGATAACATTTATCAAAGTCGATCTCGACAACCCGCGTGGTAAGATACCTAGGAAGATTAGTGTAAGAATAGTCTCGGAGACCATACAGAACAACGTTGAAAGAGATGCCATAGAGATTTATGCACGCCCCTCAGAAACAACTTCGCCAAGTGAAACCAACAAGAAGTTCAATCTGGGGTTCCAGTATTACGAATACAATCTTCATCCCGATGAAGGGGAGGACTCGTTCCTTTCACACATAGTCGCCGATATCACTGGAGTCCCAGTATGTGCCATTGAAGAATCTGGAGAGGAGATATGCCTGGACGAACTCAATATGCAGGACGCAGCATTCTGGTTGGAGGTAAGGAATGAATCCACTGCTGATAGAAATTGGACTGTTGTGGAATTTCATGCTACTGAGTCCATCGATTCAATCGTATATGGAGACTATGAATACTATACCGAGGATGGCAGAGGAGCTACTTGGTCGGACCATGACTATCGATTATTCACAGGTATGGAAATTCAGAACATGCCTGAAAACCTGGTCCTTGAAGGCAACCTGAAGCTGGATGAGACTGGAGGGTCCAATATTCCTATCAATAACGATGACGAGGATTTGGATGCCAATCTGGTAGGAGGATTCATAAGTGATATTCTTCTAGGATTGGCAGGCAGAATCGTTTACCTTGGGGATCTACTAAGGTCAATTCCAAAGGCCGTACTGCAATCAACTATTGGTGAAGGAGATGGAGAGATTACTGCCCGGATCAGAAATAGACAGAACAAACCGACCTACATTGATCATCTATTCATCTATGTAACAAGTGACCGATATCTGGAAATGAACGATGGGAGTAATGATGATTATTTCGCCATCTACAATGAATCAGCGTATCTGGGTGCGAATTCCCCTGACAATCGATCTGCCGTATCATTTAAGAATCAGGATTACAGTTTTAGTGCTAGGATAACTGATATCGGTGACATTGATTTCTACTCGCGGAGTGGTATAACTAATATCTCGCTATCAATGAAACCCGAACGGGAAAAGCCGTTTCGTGTCTATTTCGAGGGAATTGATGCTCTAGGAGAGACCTCTCACTGGGCTAACATCACACTCAGTAATGTTCCGACCAATACTACCTTCAACGTAGATAATGGGAATCTAGTTTATGCTGGCGGTGAGGATGGTGGTGAAATAATAGAACATATCACGTTCACCAGTTTTGCAACCGGAATTTACTCATATGTCAGGCTGGAACATTTACCAGGTTCGGCCGAGATTGTAAGTGCTAATGGTAACCTAAGACTCATAACTGACAGCTGGTTCAACTTTACTTTTGCAATTACCAATGTGACTGACAATGAAAAGGCCACGGTATGGATATGGGATCATTCAAACTACGATGGAAGCTCCGTGATGCTGTACCAGAACAATATGGGATTGGTTAATGAAACGGCTAGTCTGGCAGGCAATCTCGTCTGGCTACAGTCACTGAGACTGGATGATGACGGAAGTGGTGAACTAGCTGATTTCAAAATAAACCATATGAAACCAGTCCAATTCAAGGTAGGGGCTGTGGATGATACTTTTTACGAAGAAGATTACAGGGGTCTGAACGCTTATGTCTTTATTGATTCCTTACCTGCCGAGATTGTAGTAACGGTTCCTATATTTGACACGGGAGGCATCATTAGTAGTGATGCAAGAGAGGTGAACGATCTTCAGGATGTTGCAAAATTCATCGAGGCCCTATCTGATATTGGAACAGCCTTGGTCAACGTGGTGGCTGGACTCTCAGTCAACCTTGTTACAAATGTGGAATCATTCGAAACTGTTGCCAGATTCATTTACAACATGGAGGAAGAAGTCGCAATCACTGCGTGGGTGGATAAGGGAAATATTGGCTTACTCGATGAAGAACCAAAGTGGATAGAAGGACTCTGGTCCAGTCAAAAGGATGTTGAAGGAGGAACTATTCTAGGTGCTAGAATACTGCTTAGAGGATTGCCACGAGCAGTTGATGTAAATTATACCTCTAAAGGAGACAAGATAGACCTTGAACTAACCTTAGAGGATTTCAATTACAGGGATACTGTAGACTATGTGATATTCAGGGAAGAAGGAATAATCGGGCCCAGAGTAACAGTATTCATTGAGGAAATACCTGTAGGACTTGATCTTGAACTAAAGGCTAATCTGATTGTGAACGGTACTGTAGATAACTTGACCTTGAAGGGTGATTTGAATCTGACTACAGACCAACCTGTAGGGCCTATCTATCTGGTTATTGAACAACTGGAGGATGATAACCCGTATCGAATTGAGGCTGTGATTCCAAAATTACCCAGCAGTATGGTCATTAGTATGGACATTCATGATGACCTCCTTGAATTCAATATAACTGCAAATATGCCAATAGATGAAGTGGCTTTGGAAATTGAACTGGGAGACTATGCAGGACTAGAAAGTAAATGGGTTGAAGGAATTTCACTCGATATGTCTGATGAAGGAGGAATGAGCATGAAGGCATATCTAAGAGGTATTTCACCAAAAGTAGGTATCAAAATTTGGGACCCTGTGGATGGAGGTGCGAAAGTTGATGTGCTTCTTGATGATTTCAACAACGATTCCCCGGCCATGGAAATGTTATTGATTGATGTAAACAATTTTGCGAACAAGAGCATCCTGGTGAGGATTGATGAACTTCCCGAGAACTTTGATATGAACGCATCTATCTTCCTTGACGATCAGGATTACGAAGGTGCTCCGCTAGTAGGAAATATCACTGTGGAATCCAACAAGGCTCTTGGTTCAATCTATGTCTTGATCGAAGAAGATACTACTGGAAACAAGCTAGAGCTAGCTGTTCCGGATCTCCCTGAAAGAATAAACCTAGATGTCAGTCTGGGTGATGACCTTGACGTTGATTTTAGTTCATCCAGTGCCCCCTCAAAAATAATACTTGCAATTGACTCCGGTAACACTTCTGACGTCAAAACTGAATGGACTCATGGGATCATGTTGAAGC
>CAUYZR010000021.1:0-19171 GCA_963577905.1 Candidatus Thalassarchaeaceae archaeon | reverse complement strand
ACCGATGCAGAGGATTCAGGCGTTGGTAGCAGCTTTCATGGTCGCCATTATGTGTTTTGGAGGATGTCTGGATGATAGCAAAGAAGGCGAAACTAACCGTGCACCTGAAGCTTTGATTCTGATGCCAAGACAAGCATCTGTTATGGAGGCTGGAAAACCATTTCAGATTGACGGTTCTGCTTCAACCGACCCGGACGGGGATGATTTGCAATACATGTGGACGTTGTCAGGTTTGGGAAGTCCTGTTGACCTGAGCACCAAGATGTCGGATTTGGTTGTCATTGATACATCTGGAAACGATTTGGTTCTTACATTGATGGTCAAAGACCCAAGTGGGCTTACAGGGCAGGATATAGTCGTGATAAGTGTAGAACCTGGCAATCGTCCACCTACTGCTACAATAACCACTCCAAGTAATGGTGGCGCATACTCAGAAGGAAAGAAAGTTACATTCAATGGGATGGCGAGTAGTGATCCTGACAACGATATATTATCCTACAACTGGGATCTGGGTGAAGCCGGCGGACCGACTTACACTGCTTCCAAACAGAGCAAATTCGAGATGGAACTGGATGAAGGTGATTACAGTGTTACACTTACAGTCGATGATCCAGACGGAGAATCCAGTGCAGTCACTCATTCTTTCTCTGTGACAAATTTACCGCCTGTAGCCTCAATCAAGGCCGACACGACCTCGGTCTTTACTCAAGAGTCGATACAATTCTCTGGTGAGGATTCATACGATCCTGAAGGTGAAGCTCTGGATTACCTTTGGGACTTTGGTGATAACCAGACATCTTCGTTGAAATCACCTCAACATAGTTGGGGAATGGCTGGAACATACAATGTGAAATTGACTGTTGAGGATGGAAGTGGACAGGAAGGATCCGCTACAAAGAGTATTGAGATTAAATCTCTGGGACCAACCGCTGAATTTGTCTTCAAGGACGGTGGAAGTGTAGTGGAAAAGGTCAGAGCTAATTCCAATATCACCCTGGATGCCAGTGATTCCAGTGGACCTGATGGAGAAATAAAGGAATACAAATGGAACTTTGGTGACGGAATCGAAAGGACTGTAAATGAATCCTCAACCGAATACTCATGGTCTGCTGGCGGTTACTACAACGTTACTCTAGTAGTAGTAGACAAGAATGATGAAACGGGAGAAATAACCAAAATCCTACAAGTGGTTCCAGAGGATTATTCGGATGAAGGGCAGGACGGAACATTTGTTGCTCAGAACAGTGATGAGAATTACAATCTAGATGTTGAGATCTTCGTGTCCTCCGTAGAAATAGAATTCAGTGAGATTGGATGCGTCGGTGTTGGAGGACTTGATTATTCAATTACTGTTCAGGATTCTTCAGGAAGTGACATCGGTAGTAATCAAGGAAGTATAGGATGTGGGGGTGAGACTACCAGTTGGGGTTCTACATTTTATGACAATGAAGGAAATGGATTAGAATTAGGTGAATACCAAGTCACAATAGCCTTTACTAACAACGGAACGCCAGTTCAAGCTAACTGGGATTATCGACTCGCCATTACTTACGATTTCTAGACTTCTATCGAGAAGGAAACGCTATTACCTTTCCTCTTTAACAAATCCTTGAGCCTAACTATTTCTGGATTCAAGGATGATAGTCGAGTACTTATTCCCTCTATGTGGCCCTCGCCAACAACTGCAATAATCCTATCATACTTTTTTGTTCGGAAAAGTTTCACCAGACTAATTGACATGTGAGCGTCGCGCCTGTCAATCAATTGGGCTTTGATTGAGGGATAACGTTCAGAGAATTCTTCCAACTCTTTTGAAAAATCACCAGTCTTCATACTTTGGTCAAGATTAAGATCTCCACCTCCAACAAAGGAAATCAGGCTATCCATAATTAAATTCCAGAATTCATTCCATGGCATGTTCTTCCATGTCCCTTTAAGTGTTGGAATTATTGGTTTGTCTATCAAATTAACATCTGCTCCTATAGTTCTCGCTATTTTTGCCGCAGCCAGCATCTCAGAACCAGGTGAACTGCCAAAAGTATCTCCCAGATATTCCTGTAAGTGTGCTAAGGCTCTTACAAAAATAGGACCTCTGGACTGCTTTTTCCCAGAATTAAGTGCAAACCACCGTTCCCTATCCAACTCTAGGGCTACTGCATGTGGTTCAAACTCCCTGATATATATCTCAAGTGGAGTCTTCAAATCGATAACATGTGCAGTTCCGATAAGCATCAAATTTAACATGATTAATAATCTGTAAGGATGAAGGAGTGTTATATTATATAACGTACGTAATTAGCTACTCATGTTCAGCTCGAAGAGCGATGACCCAGACTCACCCTCCAAATGTCCATCGTGCAGTAAGGAGATAGGGGTCGATGATAACACCTACCGATTTCAGATAGTTGATTTTACGTCTGAAGGAGAAGGTGGAAACCAGAGGAATGCGGGAAGAATAATTGCAGTTTCTTGTTCCAAATGCAAGAAAGTCATGGGTTTCGTTAATCAATAGGTATCAAATCCAGAAAGATAATAAAGAAAAAAAGAGTTGCAACCGCTTCTACGGTTGCTAGTATGATAGAGCCTTTTGCAACAGTGTCATAACTAGGTTGTGAATTAATGGGCAGGTATATGTAATGGATGATTATCTCTATAGGAAGAATCCAACCAGTCCATATAAGAAGTCGGTAATCCCAGGGATATATCTCCTGAATACCACAATAGATTAGAGTTGAAGCTCCGACTATAGTAAATAACCAGGAAAGGCGCATTGTGGGAACTGCTCCAAACTTGGTCGCAAAGGTACGAACTCCAGATTTACGATCAAAATCGGTATCAACAGCCATGGTAGGGCAATACAACGCCATCAGGTAACACAGTGTTGCAAAGAAGTAAAGACGGGGGAAATCAAGGAGGGGTTGCTTGATAGACCATGCAGCTAGTGGAATCAGAAAGCCCAAGCTTAAGCCATTACATGCTATATCCAAACCAGGCTTAGTCTTCAAACGGAAAGGTTCAAGATTGTAAACCAGTGAAATAACTGTCAGGCCAAGTATACAATAAACAAACTCAGAATCATATCTCAAAGACATTACCAAGCATGATATCTGGAAAATCCAGAATAGATACCAGGCTTGTCTAACATTAAAAGCCCCACGAACCAGTAAACTGAATTCCTTGCGTGGATTCTTTAGATCTATATCCAAATCACAGATGTGATTAAGAACAAAAGTTGATGAAGTTAGAAGGGCCATAATCAGGAAGCCATAAAGCAGATCAAAGTCAAATAATTTTTTTGAACTGACAACAAAACCTATGAAGAATGGAACAAAGGCTACCATCCAGAACTCAAACCCCATCAATCTAAGCCACAGCAAACGGGAAGATTTGTATTCGAAGACCAATCTCATTGGTTAAATCACGTCTTTGGACAATGCGAGGCCCTAAGCTTAATAGCTTTAGGCCACATGAGAAAATATGAGTAAGGATTTCGATTATGCGCATGCCAACAAGAACGTTGTTTGGATGTCGCAGAACACAAACCATCTACCAACTCACTCTGCCATCCAGAAAGCGATAAGGAAGGCCACGGATGAACGTGAATATACAAAATATCCATTGGCCTCTGGACTTCCTCAATTAAAGAATCTCATCCTGGAAGACCTAGGATTACCTGACCATGATCTACACATAACCAATGGAGGAACTGAGGCCTTGTATTGTTTGATGAGACACATCCAACCCAGGGGAAGCGAAATGATCACATCAGACCCTTCCTATTTTGTAGTTCACAAATTCGCCAAGCTGGGTGGGGCCAAATGTACTGACATACCTATTTACCATGGCAATTACAGATTTGATGTCGAAGATATCAAGGAAGCAATAACACCAGACAGTAAATCGATATTCCTGATAGATCCCCTAAATCCCTTGGGTAGCACCTACCCCAAAGATGAGAAAAGAGCTATCTGTGAAGTGGCTGAGGATCACGACTTATGGGTCATAGATGATATTACCTATCGCGATTTTGCACCTGAACACACTCTGGCAGCAAATTTGCTGCCTGAGAAGACAATTACTGCCTATTCGGTTTCCAAGAACTGTGGATTAGCAGGACTCAGAGTCGGGTCCTTGGTGGGTCCCAAAGAATTCATCCGCGATATCAGAGGTACAATGGTATCTGACCTAGGAATCAATGTGATTGGTCAAAGAGCAGCAGTTGCAGCTCTAGAAACAAAACCGGATTGGCTTCCCGGACTGGTTGATACAGCCGTAAAGAATCAGGGACTCATAAAAAACGCAGTGGACAAGGTTGATGGAGCTGAACTACCTGTCTATCCCTCTGCAGCCAGTATGATGGTAATCGACATTGCAGAACACAATGCAAATCCACAGGACATTCAAGATAAATTATTGTATGAAAATGACATATTTGTAAGGGCCGGGAACTATGTATCCACCAAATTTGGAGACAATTTTATCAGAGTCTCTTTCTCAATTCCAACACCGGAGGTCGAACGGTTTGTTGAAGCGTTTCCTAAAGTTATGGAAGAACTTTCCTAAATATCCAGATTGGCTACAGCTGTAGCATTGGCCTCAATAAACTCACGACGTTTCTGTACATCATCACCCATCAAATCCTGAAAGACCTCATTGGCCTCTGCAGCATCTTCTATAGTAACTTGAAGGAGAGTCCTTCGATTTGGATCCATCGTTGTTTCCCACAGCTGTATTGCATTCATTTCCCCAAGACCCTTATAACGCTGTACTGCACAACCTGAGCCGAATTTGGACTTGATTTTTTTCAGCTGGGACTCATTATAGGCATAATCCATCTTCTTTCCCTTTGTAATCTTAAACAAGGGAGGTTGAGCAATATAGACGTAACCGGCGTGAATCAGGTCTTCCATATGACGGTAAAGGAAGGTCAGCAACAATGTCCGGATATGTGCACCATCAACGTCTGCATCGGTCATTATGACCAATTTATGATACCGCGCATTTTCCAATTCAAACACCTCTTCTTCTTCAACACCTGTAATGTTGCAACCCATTGCAGTGATTAAGGCCATTACCTCTGTATTCCCCAATATCTTATCAATACGTGATTTTTCAACGTTCAAGATTTTTCCTCTCAATGGTAGAATTGCCTGAGTTGTACGATCTCGCCCCTGTTTGGCTGTTCCTCCGGCTGAATCTCCTTCAACGATAAAAATTTCTGATACCGCAGGATCCTTACTCTGGCAGTCAGCCAGTTTACCTGGAAGTCCTCCCCCCTCCAGAATACCTTTACGGCGAGTGAGGTCTCTAGCTTTCTTTGCAGCTTCTCTAGCTTGAAAGGCCTGAATACATTTTGATATAATGATTTGACAATCTGACGGATTCTCAGCAAAGAAATTTGATAAAGATTCGGTCATGACCGTATCAACAATTCCTTTCACTTCGGAATTCCCAAGTTTGGTTTTTGTTTGGCCCTCAAACTGTGGTTCGGGTACCTTTATGGAAAGAACTACAGTCAAACCTTCTCTGACGTCATTACCATCTAAAGGTGAGTCTTTCTCTTTCAATTGATTTCTTTTACGAGCTACATTGTTTATGGATCGAGTCAGGGCTGTTCTGAGACCCGATAAATGAGTGCCGCCCTCCCTAGTCGCTATATTATTTGTAAAAGTATGAATATTCTCACGGAAGGCTGTGGTCCACTGAAGTGCTGCCTCAACTTGGACTTGGTCCTTTTCTCCATTCACGTACAAGGGCTCATTCATCAAAGCCGTTTTGCCCCTATTCAGAAAAGTGACATATTGTGCGATCCCACCTTTATAATAGAATTTCTGTGATTTTCCCTCCTCTTCAGAAAGGGTTATCCTGATTCCAGCATTGAGGTAAGCCAGTTCACGGAGACGATTTTGTAGAATTTGGTAATCAAATTCTGTCGTTTCAAAAATACCCTTATCTGGTAAAAACCTAACGGTTGTACCATGCTCATCACTGTCTCCAATCTTCTTTAGTTTACTATCAAGTTTGCCTTTCTTGTATGATTGTGTATATATCCCGCCACTTCGGTGAATCTCAACCTTAGTCCATAATGATAAGGCATTGACAACAGACACGCCTACCCCATGAAGACCTCCGGATACTTTGTAAGTATCGCTATCAAATTTACCGCCTGCATGAAGTTTTGTCATCACAATCTCAACTGCAGGTACCTTATAGATAGGGTGATTGTCAACGGGAATACCACGTCCGTTGTCCTTAACTGAACAAGAACCATCAGAATGAAGAATGATTTCAATTGTATCACAATGGCCATTCATAGCCTCATCAATCGAGTTGTCAACTACTTCATAGACAAGATGATGAAGACCTCCCTCACCTGTTGAACCAATGTACATTGCCGGTCTTTTGCGTACGGCCTCGAGGCCTTCCAAAACCTGTATCTGCTCTGCCTTATAGTCATCTGATTTTGATGGCATTAAACTATCATAAATGTAACTAGAAAGGGGCTTTTAAACATATCTCCTAAAATGCCCTTTTACCGTCTATTAATTTATTCCTAGTCAAAGTGTTTTTCTACCTGGTCTCCAACCAGCTGGACATAACTTTCCAGACTGCAACGCCTGGAGCGTTCTAACGGTTTCGTCAACACTACGGCCAATATGTGGTGGATTCACTGCTAAAGATCTAAGATAACCTTGATCATCTATGATAAATGTTCCACGTAAAGCCTGCCCAGGGTCCTTATCCAAAACTCCATATGAACTAGTGATTTTTAGAGAAGGATCTGCCAAAAGGGGATAAGATAATTTGTCTATGCCACCCTTAGTTCGAGGTCTTTCCATCCAAGCCTTATGAGTATATTTTGAATCCGTGGAACAGCCAATCAGTACGCAGTCTGCCTTTTCAAAATCCTTGATTCGGCGATTAAATGAATGTATCTCAGTTGGGCAAAGACTAGAAAAGTCACGAGGATAAAAGAATAGAACTGTCCATTTCTTTTTTTCAATAATCTTAATCAATGATATATGATCATATAGTATCTCTTTCTTCCTAAAGTCAAACTTAACGATGTCACCCTCAAACAGGGGGGCGGATTTGCCTATTCGTGGGATTTGGTTAGTCAAAATCAATTACCGTTTAGCCCAATTAAGAAAAATGTATAAAGTTTTGGCCAATAATCTGTGTGTCAGTATGGCCTAAATGGTTAGATTCTTAATAAATCATCTGAAAAATGAGGTTACAGCCTCAATAACTGCTGAAACGTCCTGACTAGTAAGGGTTGGATGGACAGGAAGACTCAGGACCTCGGCAATCAAACGTTCGGCGTTAGGGCAGTTCGCCTTCAGATTGGACATGGGTGGATAGTGATACAACAAACTTGGATAATATATTCCAGATCCTACTCCATTATTCGTAAGATGTTCCTGCAATTGATTACGGTGCTCGCAACGGATGGTATACTGGTGGAAAACATGGCCTCTGCGATTCTCAGGAACTGTAACATAATCTGCCAAGGCTTCATTGTAACGCTTTGCGATTTCACAACGACGACTATTAAAACTATCCAACTTGGAAAGCTGGACGCGGCCAATCGCAGCTGAGACGTCAGTCATCCTGTAGTTATATCCAAATTCTGTGTGCTGGTACTGCGCAGTCATTCCATGGGCTCTCATTGCCCTGCAACGCTCAGCAATTCCAGAATCATCCGTAGTGATTATTCCACCTTCAGAAGTGGTCATATTCTTAGTAGGATAAAAGCTGAACCAGCCTGTATCACCAAAGCTTCCAGCCTTCCCTCCCCATGATTCTGCATTATGCGCTTGCGCTGAATCCTCGATCAAAAGCAAGTCGTGCTTTTCAGCAATTTCAACCAATGGTAAGATATTTGCCAATTCACCATATAAATGAACCGGCTGGATAGCCTTGGTCTTCTCAGTAACGAATTGTTCAATCTGCCCAGAATCCAAACAGAAACCATCTTCCTCGACATCAACAAAGACCGGTTTGGCACCTGCCATCATAATTACAGAGGCAGTCGCGAAAAATGTGAAAGGGGTCGTTATAACTTCATCACCAGGGCCAATATCATTAGCCAGCATGGCCAAGTGACCTGCCGTGGTACCGCTGCTTGTAGCAATAGCATGTTTTACACCACACACCTCGGCAAATTCCTTCTCAAAATGAGATACTTCGGGGCCCTGTGCGATTATTCCAGATCTCAAAACTCTATCAACAGCTGCCCTCTCCTCAGAACCCAGCTGCGGGCTTGCAATAGGTATCACAATGACCGTATCTAAAAAGTATCTATTAAAAATAGAGGTATGGACCACTATTTATATTTTTTAGAAAAGGTGGAACATAAGGTGATTTTAAGAGGATAAGTTGTACAAAAGTTTATATAGTAGTATCTACGGCACCTATTCGGTGCGAACCATGTTTGAAGAAACAAATATGAAAACCGTAAGCGCTGAGATGTTGGGGACCTTCTTTTTGGTCTTCTTCGGAATCACCGCTTTTTTAGCTAGCTCGGACGACGTCTTCGTGGGCGCTCTGACGTTGGGTCTAACACTGATGGTGCTGATGCACGTCTTTGGACCTATATCTGGATGTCATCTGAATCCAGCTGTGACCATCGGAAATATGATGTCCAAGAAGACAAGCCAAGACGATGGGATTGCCTACATGGGCGGTCAGGTTGTAGGGGCAACATTTGGTTTTGTCCTGTTCAAATTCCTGAACCCAAATAGTGCTGACGCCATCATGGATGGTGATATGGCACTCTTACTGGCTGCAGCCATTGGAACCATGTTCTTTGTGATGACTCTTTTGAGTACACAGGATCCATTCGCAGTTGGAGCAACACTGTTTGTAGTTTCCAGTACTGCATTCGCTGATGTGAATGTCGGTGTGGACATCGGAAGCATGTTTGCCAACGCTATAGATGGAAATGCAGACTGGGCATTCTTCGGAGTGATTGGCTCTGTTATCGGTGCCTTCCTAGGATGGGCTGTAAAAGACAACGTCCTGGATTAAGGCAACAAAAACGTGCTAGCGAGAGGAGTGGGCTTCGGCCCCTCCTCTACAATAGCTGAGTTACTTCCTCAACGGAACGGAGTTCCTGAAAGTAAATTTGCTCGATTAAATCATACATCTCTTCATCATCTTTGATAAGGGCTAATACGTCCTCATAGCCTGCCGCTGCTTTCTGCTCGGTCTTGAGTGCTTCTTTCAACATTACATTGTAATCTGTAGTATGAACAATCATGGTCGAGTCGCGCACAGTCACCGCAATGCCACCTAATTTGACAATCGCTGATCTGACCGCATTTGCATGAGTATGAGATTCACTGGCTTCTTCATCGAAAAATGGTTTAAGATGTAATCGATTGATGCCCTTTACGTATGCTGAGTAGTGTGAATAAAGAGCTTCAGCCCGTAATTCCCATCCAAGCCCGCCATTAAGTTTCTCAATAAGTTCTGAATCACTCATATTACTCGATAATTACTATGGTTGATAAAACTTTTGACTTTCTAGCGTGATTGCACAGGCAAAGCAGCCGTCCGGGTCATAACTATCTTCTGTTTCTCGTCAAAACTAAGTTTGTCAAGAAGTGATTTTTCCAGACCTAATGAAGAATAGTCAAAATATAGATGTGAAATCACCGACTCGTCAGGTTCTACAAGATTAGACAGTTTATCGGGTACCTGAGAGAATGATACCCAGGCCACAACTTCCAAACCAGGCTTGATTCCCGCAATATCTATAGCTCGTGAAATCTGTCTCTGAGCAGTGAGATATAGCAATAATTCTGTCGAACGGTCCTTAGTAAAGTTGTATTTGCCTTCGTGTGCCTTATCAGCAAGATAAGCAGCTTGACTAAGATGAAGAGAGCCACATACTCTTTTAGGATTGATTAAAGCAAAATCTGGACCCAGCAATGACATTAGCGCTTCACTATTCTCGCCTTTTAGGCGCCCACAGCCTACTTCCAGTTCCACAATATACAATCTGCAGAGCATATTATATAACAGGTAGCGCGGTCTACACAACCGGAGAAATACTGTGGACCCCGAAATAGACGGTAAGGTTGCCCAACTTGAAAGCGGTTTGAGCTTAGAACAGCAGAGATTGGAGAAGCTATGGGATGCTTATGAACAGCAAGAAAAAGATTTGAATGCATCCTTGGATCAAATTAATATTTTAGAGGCCGATATAGGAACAAAAGGAACCCTGATCACGTCTTTGCAGGAATTACTAGGAGAAAGAGACGCAAAACTCAGAGAATTGGAAATAGAAAGGCAAAGACAGATGAAAGTCGAGGCTGAATATGCTCCAAGAATTGAGGAGATGGAAGACACAATCAAGGATCAAACCGATAAATATGATAGACTTCTATCCATCACTCAGGAAATGGAGAGTGAACTTGATCTGGCTAGACGTGCCTTGCACGCCAGAGACAGTTGGTTCAACCTGAATGTAAGTAGTCTCGAATCGATATCTGATTTAATCAAAGAATGGAGAGATATTCAGGCTGGAAAATTCTCTGAAGGCAGTGGAACTGGAGGTCCCGGTGGCGGAAAAGCCGAATTTATTGAAGCTGTATCTACAATAAAGGGACTTGGTGCAGTCAAGGCTGAGAATTTGTATGATTCTGGATTCCACACGGTGGAGGAACTGAAAGCGGCATCAGTGGAAGATGTTGCCAGCGTCGTCGGTTTCACCAACTTAAGTGCAAACAAAGTAGTCAACGGCGCTAAAGAACTTTAGACTCGTAGGAAATTTTCAATGATTTCTTCGTTCCTAACCTCTGGATGAAAAGACACACCGAATATTTTTCGTGATTTGTGTTTGATTACTTGGACGCTCGTGTCACTTCTGGCTAATATCGTAAAGAATTCCAAATTATTGACTGAAAAGTTATGGATACTATAGGCCTGGAATTTTTCTTCACAAAGTTCATTGGATTCCAAGGTTCTCACTTCAATCATTCCAATCTCAACATTTTCGACTATTTTATCTTCAAAAAGGGAACCGATAATCTGCATTCCAGAACAAATGCCAAGAATAGGCCCCTCAAATCCAAGCAGAAGATTCTTGAATATATTCAAATCACCCAGATAGGCATTATCTTGTAGTGATGTGCCACATATCATAATCCTGCTAGCCTTGGAAATGTCTTTTTCAGTGCATTCTGTATAATGTAGAACCTCATAGTCTTCAGGCTTAACTATCTCTACAATAGGAAACACAAATTCCCTTTCACTCAATTTCTCGCTACAGGTGGATATCAAAAGATTGCTCATTCCAACTTTGCCTCCTTAATCTCCAAACGTCCTGAAAAATTGGAATAGTGTTTCGTTGACTCGAGTATCCTTATCGATCGCTTAAACAATGGTGCATCCAGAACAAAGGACTCTAGCTCACCGCCCTCTCCCGCCGGATTGATCGCATATGTTGATTCTAGGGCAACTAGTTCCTTTACTGATTCTGAATCGATGTTCCGACCAAGCCAGGCCTCATCCAGCGGTTCTGCAGCAACCCCAGTTATGACTGAATCTATGTTGTTGGCCAGTAATTCTTCTAACAACGACTTTTGTGGCATCTGCCACAGAGGATTAAAACACCAGAGATTCAAACGATTGCATATTCGTTGAATTCTCGTAGCTTGATAAACTGAAGCTAGGGCTCCAGTTACAACTCCTTCAATTGAATATTCAGAAATAGCTGAATTAATAAGTAAATACAAATCTTCCAATTCCTTCTCTTTAACGCCACTTGTTTTAGAGGTTAGGTGATGAATACCAATTGCTTCAGCCTGTAGCTTAGTCCATTCGATAGCAGGTGTATGGAACATCCAGCTATCTTCACGTTCAGGATATAGAGTCAAAAGGCAACTGATTTCATGATCCCGGGATGCGTATTGGAAAGAAAGATAGGAATCCTTACCGCCCGAGAATAAAACCGCCAGTTTCATCTTTTTCTCTTAGCAATCAAATAAACCTCACTTGATTGTTTACGTGATGCTTCAGGAGACAACGTACGAACTGAACCGAATTCATCTATGACTGCCTTCCGGAAATCTTGAAAATCTGAGCCTTCGAACACTTTAACCACGAATGAATTGGCCTTTCTTTCCGATGCTATTTCCAGGGCAAATGAGGCTAATTCTACAGAACGGGCTTGATCAACCGAATAGTTTCCAGACAGATTGGGGCTCATATCAGATAGTACAACATCAGCCTTGGGTACAAGTTTCTCTAGTTCTTTTCTTGTTTCGGGTTCACGTATATCTCCCTGAAGAAATTGAGCGCCTTTCAAAGGAAGAATATGTTGTAGGTCCACTCCCACTAATTTCCCATCTTCATCGATATATTCAAGGGCTATCTGGGACCAGCCGCCTGGTGCTGCGCCCAAGTCGAGAACTATATCATCTTTCCTGAATATTTTACTTCGCTTCTGGATATCCATTAGCTTGTACACTGATCTGGAGCGATAACCTTCTCTACGTGCACGCCTCTGGAAAGCATCGCTACGGCCTCTACGCCCTTGACCGGGCATTATCCTCCGCCAGCTTTCTTAAGTGCCCATTCTGCTGCCTTACAAATATTTCTGTCTGCACCAGTAGTCGTACGATTACGGATAATATCTAAGTGTGGTTTGACCAACGCTGGTTTGTTTGAACCAATATACCCCAATGCTTTGACAACTTCGACATGAATATACCAATCATCATTCTTGAGGGCACGCGCCAACCGAGGTACAGCATGATAAACGACCATCCCATTCTTGCTACCAATTCTTCCTAGGGCTGTAGCACAAGCTTTTCTAAGTTCCGAAGACTTGCTCTCCAGACCTTTAATGAGCCCGGGAACTGCCGGTTTGACAACTTTCGGATTAGCAAGTCCGAGCATCCCTATACAGTCTGCAGCCCTCTCTTTGAGACGTTCACCTGAGTTAAAAGCTTCTATAACTTCAGGAGCAAGAGCTACTGAAGGATCGGGGTATTTCTTTGCAAATTCTGTCAAAAGAACAATTGAATGATAAGTAACACGCCAATCATCATCACCAATCGCATTCTTTAGCTCAGGCAGAGCTACCTTAGGTACTGTATGCAATATCTTTGACAAGGATTCTTGAGTCTGATAGCGTACGTCCTTGTCATCATCACTAAGCATCTCGAAAAGAACCGCAATTGTATCACTTGTTTTGCTGTCTGACTTCAATGAAAAACGTGTCCAAATATCAACAACCTTACTTCTGACACTTGGGTAGGGGCTATCCAAGGTCTCCTGAATTGATTCGAATATCTCCTCTTCACGTGAAACTTTTACTTTACGAAGTTCTAGTAAACCATCAATTATCGCTTCTTGAGGTGATGCCAATTGGCTAGGCAATACTCTCAGGAAAGAAGTTATGATTGGATCTGCCCACTTATCGTCAATTTGGGCTTGAATCACAAGAGCCTTGACCGCTGCTGTCCTTTCAATTTCCGTACCGCCCTCCATTTCAGCAAGATTTCGCTCTATTTTGCGGTCTAACGAACCCCCTCCAGTAGAATCGGTCCATTGACCAACGGTTTCTTTCAAATTCTGAAATCTATCCCGGAAACTCACGCCAACTCATTTGGGGATGATAGTAATAAACCTAGCTTGATTGAAGGAGCATGCCGACGGTAGCTGAAAAGTTCATAAGCAACAATGGGGCAAAGGTTCATGACCGCATCAGGATAAGGACTCATGCAAAAAATTACGAAGGAATTTTGCTACCTAAACACAATTTTTCTGGCGAAGATATCGTAGTTCTAAAACTTGACAATGGCTACAATATTGGAGTTTCTGTGGAAGATGCTGAATTGTCCATTCTTTCAAAAGCAAAGGAAAATAAGGTTGAATTTACGAAGAAAAAAAAAAACAAGGAACTGAAGAATATAACCGTACTGGCAACTGGAGGCACTATTGCCTCTTTCGTGGATTACAAAACCGGAGCGGTAAGTCCTGCAATAACTGCTGAGCAGCTAGTAAATTCAGTCAGCGCATTAGATAAAGTTGCGAATATCGATGCTGAGCCTCTTTTCTCATTGGCTTCGGAGGATATGGCTCCTAAACACTGGGAAGAGATAGCCAAGAAAGTAAAAGAAATCCATGACAAGAAACGGCATGGAATAGTCATTGGCCACGGAACGGATACTATGGCTTATTCTGCAGCTGCATTATCATTTCAGCTACCTGAAATATCTAATCCCGTAATATTCACTGGTGCACAGCGCAGCCCTGACAGACCATCGAGTGATGCTCACTTGAATCTGGTAGGAGCTGCCAAGGCAGCTATGACTGATTTGGGTGAGATTGCTATTGCGATGCATCAAACCACAGATGATGAGAACGTGGCTCTATGGAGAGGAACGCGAGTCAGAAAGGCCCATTCATCGAGGAGAGATGCATTTATGTCTCCAAACGAAGGACCTTTAGGTCTAATAAAGGAGAACGTAGAATTGAACGGTAAATATCGCCCTACTGCGAAAGAAACAAAAATCGAATCTGGTTTCGAGGACGGCATCGGGATGGTATGGTCACACCCAGGACTTGGAATTGAAGACTGGGAGAGTATGACTTCCCGAAAAAAAGGTGTGGTAATCGCAGGAACTGGGTTAGGACATATCAAATCAGAACTGCTAGAAAGTATTGGAAAGACTGCCAAAGACATGCCTGTGGCTATAACTACACAATGCCTGAGCGGATCAACTAATCTCAATGTTTATAGGAATGGAAGGGAACTACTCCAAAAAGGGATTGTGGAGACCTACGATATGCTACCTGAAACTGCATTGGTAAAAATGATGTGGCTTTCAAAACATAGAGCGGATGATGTTAGAGAATTGATGGGGGAAAATTTGATTGGGGAAATATCAAATTCTCGGAAATTAGACTAAGGAAATCTCTTTAGACCACAGTTCAATATTGACATATGATTAATCCCCAATATCAAGAGTTGGCAAATTTATTAATCAATCATTCATGTACTTTAAAAAAAGGCGAAAAGTTATTGATTGAAGCCTTTGACATACCTGAAGAGATGGTTATTGCAACTATCAGGGCGGCAAGAGAGGTCGGTGGATTGCCATTTGTCACCTGGAAGAACAACCTTATTCTCAAAGAACTAATTTCCGAGACCACTGATGAACATATGGATTTGATAGGTTCTGTCGAAAAGTTCAGGATGGAAAATATGGATGCCTACATCGGTTTACGAGGAAGTTTGAACATATCTGAGATGTCAGACGTCAAATCTGACAAAATGGCTATTTACCAATCAAAGCTATTACAAAAGGTCCATTTCCAAGAGAGAGTCCCTAATACAAAATGGGTGGTTTTGAGATGGCCTACTCCATCAATGGCTCAACAGGCCAACATGTCTACCGAAGCATTTGAAAAATTCTACTTTGACGTCTGTTGTCTAGACTACACTAAAATGGCAAAGGCAATGGAACCTCTTAGGAAATTGATGAATCGAACTGATAAGGTATACATCAAAGGGCCCGGAACAGACCTACGCTTTTCAATCAAGGAGATACCTGCGATTTCTTGCGCTGGTGAACACAATGTACCTGATGGGGAGTGTTTTACGGCGCCTGTGAAGGACTCAGTAGAAGGGCACATACAGTTCAATGCCGAAACCTTGTACCATGGAACCGTTTTCAATGACATAAGACTCGAATTTGAAAAGGGCAAAATCATCAAGGCAACTGGAAGTGATGATGGTAAAATAAACGAGATTCTAGATTCTGATGAAGGGGCAAGATACATTGGTGAATTCGCAATTGCTTTCAACCCCTACATAACCGAACCAATGAAGGACATTCTGTTCGACGAAAAGATTGCTGGAAGCTTCCACTTCACTCCGGGCAATGCCTATGACATGGCTGACAATGGAAACCGATCTGATGTACATTGGGATATGGTTCTGATTCAAAGACACGATTATGGTGGTGGAGAGATGTGGTTTGATGACGTACTGATAAGAAAAGACGGTGAATTCATTTTACCAGAACTGAAAGGATTGAATCAAGAAAATTTGATATAGTATGAACGTGGACGACAAAGATAATGCAATCGCCAGTGCTGAACTGGCTGGATTGTATTATTCAAGTAATTCTGAACTAGGATATACTCGCCAAATAAAAGAGAAGGAACCTATTTTTCTAGATACCAATGGAAAACCATTGAAATCTAAAAGGGAAATCCAAAGAGCTTCCGAACTAAGAATACCTCCTGCTTGGACTGATGTTTGGATTTGTGATAAGAAAAATGGACATCTGCAAGCTACAGGAATTGATGCAAAGAAAAGAACGCAATACATCTATCATAGCATATGGACCCAACTTAGAAGTGAGGCAAAATTCGACAAAATGACTTCTTTTGGAAAGGTTTTGCCAAGAATCAGAGAAAAATATTTTGAAGATATCGCAGAGGAAGGTAATGAGAAGCAGAACAATCTTCCTTATAGAAGAGTAATGGCACTTATTATCAGATTATTGGATACTACCTTTATCCGTATAGGGAACGAAACTTCTCGTGACGATGCAAAAGCCACCTATGGGTTATCAACTATGCAAGATGAACACATGGAATTTGAACCAACGGAAATAACCAATGAAGAGGATAAATGGTATGATTCTCAAGTAGGTGGTAAATTCACCTTCATTGGAAAAAGTAACAAAAAACATGAGATTGAGATAAACGATGAAGAAATAGTTGATTTACCAGCTCTGATAATGATGTGTAAAGATGCAAAAAAAGGGAAGAGCGATGACTTATTCCTATTCTTTGATGAGAATGGAAATACAAGCGATGTTAAGGCATACCATGTCAATGAATATTTACAAAAAATTTCTGGAGAAAAATACACCGCCAAAGATTTCAGAACGTGGGGGGGAACCAAACTTGCTGCAAAATCACTTACCGATTTTAAGAAGAAAGACGATAAGAAACAGCGTAAAAAGAACGTGACAAAGATGGTGAAAGAAGTGGCTGTAAAATTAGGTAATACTCCTGCAGTTTGTAGAGGATCATATATTCACCCAAGATTTATCAGTGATTATCTAAAAGGCTCTTTTTTCAGGTTCTGGAAAAAGTCAGAGGGGGAACAGATGTATCCCCTAAGCGAAAACGAAAGTCACGTCATTAGATATCTGGAAAATAGATAGGTTTAAACACCTCTATTGAATATGTTATAACAATGGCTCTTAGTGATCTCACTCCAGAAGACGAGAAAGTCTACCAATACTTGAAAGCTAATGATTTTGTCGAGAAGGCATGGTCCACGAGTAAGGCTGCCAAGGTGCTGAAGATGAAAGAGGATGACGTCTACGTTTCACTCTGTAATCTAGCTGAATACATGAGGAACAATATCCATATTCACTACCGAGACGGTTCAATCCGTATTGGGGCTAATTAACTGCTCAAAGTGAAGAGTTGCCAATCCCCTTTTCCATCCAGATAACCCAAACGAACCCCACAATCTAACCATCCATGTGCATAATTGATGGCTGCAAAGGCATCATCGCCTCTACCCTCACTTAGAAAATACTTTGAATCTGAAAGATACGCTCCTACCATTTCTAGAATATCTTGTGCCTTACTATAATTCTCACTTTCGGAATCACCAATAATTGACACTTTGGCAAGTGCTTTCTCAGTTAGTGCCAAATATTTTTCGATTCTTTCGCTAGTTACTGAGAATTTAGCCATGATTGGTGAGAGATTGTGGTCTTAATCTTTATTGACCGTAAATTATTAAGTCTTTGACATTAATGATGATTTGTGTACAAAAAAGGATTCAGCCTAATTTGCGCGTTGATGTTTCTGCTAATGACTCTATTTATTATTCCAGATACTGAAGCTGAAACAACTCTAACAGGAGGGCAGGAACATATCCATCATAATATGAAAGAAATGGATGATTTATCATCTGAAACTTGGGGTGATAATAATAGAGAAGCAATCAAGGAAAATCCACCAAGATCCTGGGAGGACGATCCTACAGGTTTCTTCGGGCGAACCCGCGAATGGAAAGATGTTGGAACTTGGACAACAGCAAATGGAAATGTGTTTGATATAGGATTAGGCGGACCCGTCAAATTTAATATCTGGTGGAGAGAAACTGATGAAGGACAGGACGATGGATATAATGCTCAAGTACAATATCGTTTCAGATTGAATATTGATGGACAAGAAGCTGCATATTACACTGATGAAGGAGAAGATGGGGGTGATTCACATGAATGTGCGCAGTCTAAACCTTGTGAATGGAACGGTGAGGTTGGAAAAATTAATATTAGTTCAGCACCCAAAGGTGCTATTTTTGATATTGAAATAGAATATTGGGCTTTTTCGGATATAGAAATATACTATGATAATGTAAGCTTCAATAGCGGAGTGGCATTTGGTGCTGACGCAATTAAATTTGGTCAATCTGGCATCAATGGACAAGCTGTTAGTTTTGATTTCATTCAAGCTTGGGATACTGACGCAAGAGAAGCAGTAAATGGAGATTATATCAGGCTCATTGTAGATGGCGTTGGCTTGAATAGTTCACTTCAAAAAGATGGTTACCCTATTATTGAAGATGGTTTAGATTATGACCTAAATGGAACTACTATTACTTCTACAAAAATTACTTGGTATATTGATGATGAATATGCAAACCTGGATCAATCTGTTATTAGCTTCTCACTGACTAGAAGAAGTTGTGATACTGCACCACCTATAGATTTTAACACAGTAGATATACTAAAACAAAGTTCTGGAAGTTCAAGTGATGATGAAGGATTGCCTGGATTTGAGATTCTTGTCTCAATACTTGCTATTGTTATAGTCTCATTAAGAAGAAGAGAACTTTAATAAAACAAACCCAATGGATAGGGCCCATGAGAAAGGCTTTAGCATTTCCAATAGTTGCAGTTTTTGTCTTTGCACTGTTTGCAATCCTTCAAGAGACAGGTGCAGAAGAACCTGAGTATGATGCTCCAGAACTTCAGCTTAAATTTAATTTGAAAGAAGATGGAGAGACGTTATCACAGCAAAATAAAATGCCTGGTGAACCTGAGGCACGCACTACAGGAAGGGCTCAGTATGACCAATGGCCGTTGATCCGAAATAATAGAGAACCAACTCA